>JAAYTZ010000077.1 GCA_012517965.1 Propionibacterium sp.
CACTGATCGGCACCTCGAAATCGACAACCGAAATGGGCGGAACATACTTCCCATTGAAGCGGCCGTAGTGCCGCAGCGTGAACCGGAGCGTGCGCTTCGGGAACCGGTCGACAGGCTACCCTCGCGCACCCTGCGGCATGAGCGGGTCTGCGCTTCGGGAACCGGAGCCGACAGGCTACCCTCGCGCACCCTGCGGCAAATCCGGACGTTCGGAACGGGAGCAGGACACGCATCCTCGCGTCGTTTGGCGTGGATTTGCCCCAGCCTATTTTGGCGTAAGAATGAGCGCTTCGACCGGTCAGCGGCGGTTGGCGTGGAGGTAGGCGACGGCGGCTTGGACGCGCCGGTTGAATTCTGGGTTGGGTGGCAGGTCGAGGCTGCGGAAGATGGCGGCGATGTGGGATTCGACGGTGCGTTCAGAGACAGCGATGCGGTCGGCGATGGCCTCGTTGGAGTGGCCTTCGGCGATCAGGGCCAGCACGCGGCGTTCCTGGTCGGAGAGCCGCGCCAGTGGTCCGGCCTGGCGGGCTGCGGTGAGCATGGTGGCCACCACCTCGGGTTCGAGGGCGATCGAGCCGGCGGCGACCCGGTGGAGGGCGTCGATGAGGGTGCGGGCGTCGGTGACGTGGTCCTTGAGTAGGTAACCGACGCCGACGGGGACGTCTTTCAGCAGCCGGGTGGCCCAGTCGGGGTCGACGTAGGTGGAGAACACCAGGATTCCCAAGCCGGGGTGCTCCCGGTGCAGCTGTGCGGCCAGTTGGATGCCCTCGTCGGTGTGGGTGGGTGGCATCCGGACGTCTAGGATCACCACGTCGGGCATGCTCTTACGCAGCACGGCCTGGAGTTCGGGCCCCGAGCCGGTCGAGGCGGTGACGGTGACACCGGCGGCTTCGAGCAGCATGGACAGCCCTTGCCGGAAGATGCCGGAGTCGTCGCACAGCGCCACCGTCAAAGGGTTGTTCACGTCTCCTCCTCGGCGGGTCGGGCGGGCAGGGTCATCGTCAGGGTGGTGCCGTCGCCGGCATGGCTATCCAGGGTGAGGGTGCCACCGGCGCCGCCGACCCGGTCGCGGAGCCCGGCCAGTCCGCCGCCCGGAGTGAAGTCCGCGCCGCCGTCGCCGGCGTCGATTATCCGCACCCGCAGCCCGTCCGCGAGGTCGGCCGTCACCGTCACGCTGGCGTCGGTGTGCTTCAACGCGTTCACCACCCCCTCGGAGGCGACGAACCAGGCTGTCGCCTCCACCACGGGCACGAACCGCCGGCCCACCAACTCCGGTGCGACGTGCACCTGCACGCGGTCGGACAGTTGGACCAGCGAGCCCAACGCGGAGGCCAGCCCGGCCTGGCTGAGCAGGGCCGGGTGCTGCCCCCGCGCCAAACCCCGCAACTCGGCCATCGTCGTGGTCAGCCGCGACTGGGCGAATGCGATCGCCTCCGACACGGCTTGCGGTTCGCCGCCCAGCCCCGCCCGCGCCAAGGCCGCCTGGGCCGCCAGCAGGTGCTGCTGGGCGCCGTCGTGCAGGTCACGTTCCAGTTGACGTCGCTGCTGGACACCAGCCTGGACGATCCGCGCCCGCGACGCACGCAACTCAACCGCCTGGGCCGCCTGCTGCACCGACAACCTGGCCCTGGCGAGCACCACCCCCGCCGCGTCCAGCAGCGGCCCGACCAACCTGCTCTCGACCTCGACCGCCGCGTCGAGGTCGGCCACGACCGCAGGGCCGTCCGGCTCGACCACGATCGGACGGAACACCCGACCCGCGGCCGGGGACGCTTCGGCCACCAGGGTGCCGGCGGCATCAGTCCAGCCCGCCTCGGTGCGGAACCGTAGCCGCAGCGTGGGATCGGCCACATACCTCGCCAACACCGTCTCGATCGCCGGGGCGTCGCCGCCGGCCGCCAGCAGGGCGTCCAGAAACCCGGCCCGACGCAGGTTGGCCGCGATCGCCACCAGCAGGACCGCCAGCAGGGCGGCTGCCCCCGAGGCGTTGTACACAGGGCCGATGACATCCCCCAGCATCCCCGGGGCGCCGAAGGCGTCCATGGTCAGCAGGGCCACCATCCCCCACAACATCGGCACCGACAACCACACCAACAGCCGCACCGCCCGCCGGTTCGGGCCCGCAGCACGCCGATACCGTCGCACCTGCACCACCGTGAAACCCGCCGCCACGGGAGCCAACGCGACAGGCATCGCCTTCTGCACGCCGGTCACCATCGGCTCCCACGGAAACAAGGTGACCCACCGTCCCGGCCCGGAGTAGGCAGCCATCGTCACCGGGTCCCAGAACAGACCCGAACCGGCCCTCAGCCCGACCAACACGATCAACAAGCCCACAGCCAGCCGTCGTACCGTCCGTGGCGCGGCCGGCTGATCAGGAAGACGCAGGACCGGCACGACCAGGACGGGCGCGCTCGCATACTGCAGCGACCACCCCACCTGGTTCCAGTAACCAGCACCGAACGTCGGGAACTGGAAGAAGAACGCCCCGAAGACGATCGTCCCGCCCACCAGCCACCAACCGTCCGAACGCAACTCCGGCACCCGCAGCAACAAGACCGCCGCCACGGCCGTGACCCCCTGCACAGCCAAAGCCGCCAGAGCCCAAGGTTGGTCCCGCGCCGCGAGCACGCCCGGCACGAAACTCGCCGCAGCAACAAACAGCAGCACTGCTGCGAGCACACGGCGCCACCGCTTCATGGCAACAGTCTGTCGCCCACCAGCCCCGGCCGTGTCCGTGCCAGCACGGAACAAACCCTGCGCTTGGCACGGATCACCCGACTCGGCCCCGTGGCGATGCTCGATGCATGACCACGACCGTTCCCACCTTCAGCCACCAGACCGCAACGCAAGCCTTCCTGGCCACCACCTTCGCCGCCGCCACCCTCCTCATCCTGCTCTTCTGGATGATGACCGGCATCACCGGCATCACCGGCGTCGTGGCCGACCACCCCACCGGCACCCTCCGACCCAGCCCCCAAGCGCAAGTCGCGCCCCGGCCAGCCCACCAGACCGACCCCACGACCCAGCACTAGCAAGTCTCAAACCGGAAGAACCGCTCAGCAGGCGCTGGACTGACACTCGACACCCTCGGCGTCAACGTGCACCCCGATCAAGAGCACGGAGCGCGGCAGAAGAGTGCGTTGGCTGTGTAGGTCAGGCCACGCGTGTGGCCAGGTCGTCGAGTTCGGCTCGGATCTTGGCGATCAACGCCTTGGGGGACTCGTCGGACCCTGTCAGGTGGGACAGGAGGAAGTCTCGGGCCAGCGTGGAAACGGGGATGCCGCGCTGCTCGGCCAGCAGGGTCAAGGCGTCCAGCTCCTCGGCATTCAGACGGACTTGGAGCGTCTTGGCCCGGTTGTGACTGCGGGTGACCTTGCTGCCTGGCTTGATCGCAGCATTCGGGTTGCGTTCGGTCGCAGCGGCTTCGGTCGCAATGAGATCACTGATCGACATCTGTCGGCTCCTCTCGATATCGGCGTTGGTCGGTGCTGTTCGATGGCCACGCGTTGACTCCCCAGATGACCCCCTCATCCGGAAGCACGATCACCGTGACCAGCGCGCCCGTGGATGACGACCAGCCGATCACACGGATGGTCCTACCTGTCACGGACGCAGGGTCGGGATCAATGACCAACCTGTTGGGGTCAGCGAATGCTTCGTCCGCAACGTCCGGAGTCAGTCCATGTTTCGCGATGTACTCGCCCTGTGACGCCAGTCGATGCCCTCACCCACGAGACGAGTGTACTACGCCTGCAATACGCTGGCCACGCCTCGATGCGCACACCATGGGCGGCATTTGGGGCGGTGCGCGTCGGGCACCCGCAGCCGAAGGCTACCCTCGCGCACCCTGCGGCATGTGCGGCTGTTGCTCCGGTGCCCTCCCGCTCGGCAGGCTCGGGGCGTGACCAAGATCCAGGAGCTCGAGCGCGTGATCGAAACGCTGCGTCGGCAACGCGAGGACTGTGAACCAAAAGCGAATACGAACCCTCGCTACCTTCGCTACTCGAACGCCGTGTCGGCCCTGAAGTGGATCCTCGACGATCTGCGCGCGGAGGAACGAGCCTAGATACTCGCCGCATGAGCGGATGCCTGCCACCCATAGGGCCATTGGTGCCACGACATGGAGGCTAAGTCCGCGGACAAGGCTTTCAACCACGCAAGGGCAGACCCTGCGCTCGGGCGGACAGCGGCTTCCAACCCTCCAGGCGTTCGACGATGCAGACCTACTCCTCGGTCAGATAGCCCTCCCGGTGCAGGAAAGCGCTAAGGGCTTGTTCGGGCTCCGCGTATGACACAGCCTCCGCAGCGGCACCCAGCTTGATCGCATGACCCTTAGCGACCCACATCCCGTCCTCAAGTTCAAGGTGCCCGATAGTGATGCCGCGACTCCTGATCGTGAAGCGATCCCCCTTCATCTCAGCCGTGTACCCCCTGTGCTCAAGCAGGGTCTGTCAATTTTTCGGTGCAACTCGGTGTTGTTGATGGGTTAGCCTCGATGTTTCGCGCTTGGTCCACGTGGTTGTTGGGGCGGGCTGAAACCGTCGTGCAGGTCTGATTCTGCCGGGTGGGTGTGACAGTTTCCCGGGTTGGCGCTCCGGTTGAGCGGGATTTCCACGATCCTTGG
>JAAYTZ010000005.1 GCA_012517965.1 Propionibacterium sp.
CCCACCGAAGCCCTCAACGGCCGGCTCGAACACCTCCGCGGCAGCGCCCTCGGCTTCCGGAACCTCACCCACTACATCGCCCGCAGCCTGCTTGAGACCGGCGGCTTCAGACCCCGACTACACCGTGGATTGTGATGAGCCGCCAACGTCAGCGGCGCGACCTACACGACCCGCTCTTACGTGACGTCGCTGCAGTCGGCACTGGACCAGGCCGGCGCCTGATGGCCGCCCCCCTCGTCTTCGAGGCGATGGGCACGGTCGTCAGCGTGCGCGTCGCCGGCGGCGTCCCGGACGCCCTCGGGCGCGAGGTCGTCGCCGCGTTCGCCGGGCTCGAGGGCCGGTTCAGCCTCTACCGTCCCGAGTCGGAGGCGGCCGCCGTCGCCCGCCGCGAGGCCCTCGTGCGCCACGCCAGCCCCGAGTTCCGGCGGGTCTACGACCTGGCCCTCGACTGGCGCGCGGCCACCGACGGCGCCTTCACCCCCCACCGCCCCGATGGCGTGATCGACCTGTCGGGCATCGTCAAGGCGCTCGCCGTCGCCGCCGCCGGCGCGGTGCTGGACGCCGCGGGGGCGACCTCCTGGAGCGTCAACGCCGGCGGCGACGTGCTCGTCTCGGGGGACCGGCCCGACGGTCGCCCCTGGGTCGTCGGCGTCGTCGACCCGGACGACCGCACCGCCCTGCTCAGCCAGTACACCTCCCCGGGGGGACGCCGCGCCGTCGCCACCTCCGGCACGGCGGAGCGCGGCGAGCATGTCTGGCGCACCGGCGCGGACGCCACTTTCCACCAGGTCACCGTCGTCGCCGACGACATCGTGGCGGCCGACGTGCTGGCCACCGCGATCCTGGCCGGGGGCCCGGACGCCCTCGCGCGCGCCCAGCGCGCGCAGGCGATCGAGGTGCTCGCGTGCGCGGCGGACGGGAGATTCTGGGCGAGCCCGGCCTTCCGGGCCTGACGGGCGGGCACTCTCTCAGGACCGGACGCTGCCGCTGCGGCGAGGCGTCCGGTGTGGCGGGGGCCGCATTCCCTCTCCGGCGCCGCGCAGGCGCGCTGGCTAGGGCGAACGGGCCCCCTGCTCGCAACTGCCGCGGCCTGGGCGCCGGGGGGAGGGGTCCCCCGGGGGTGAACGCCCTTCGCAGGAATTGAGCGAATTCTTATACTTGCCTGGTGCGGCTTCCGGCGATCCCCGATGCGACGGTCAGGTACCTGCTCCTGACCTTCGTCGGCGTGCTCCTGTTGGCCGTGCTGCCCGCCACCGCCCTGGGCGACCGGCCCCTGTGGCGGTTCCTCGGTCACCCCGGCCCGACGGCCGCGAACCTCATCGGCATCCTCCCCATCGCCGCCGCCTGGGTCTACTTCCTGGTCGCGGGGTGCCCTGTGCCGCGTCGTCCTGGTCGCCGGGTGGGCCGGCCTGGTCGTCGCGCTGCTCGCGTTCTCGTTGGGAGCCCGGTCCCTCGGCGTCGGGGTCCTGGCGTTCGTCGTCGTCAGCCACGTCGTCGTGGCCACCCGCGTCGGGCGTTCGGCGTCCGGGATCGAAGGTTCCGGGCCGGAGGCCGGGATGGGGCTGCCATGATGGGGCCATGGCGGAAGAGCGTGAAGTCCTTGGTTGGGAGCAGTTCGGCACGGCTGCGCGTGAGCTGACGCAGCAGGTCCTCGACTCCGGGTTCGAGCCCGAGATCCTCCTGTCGATCACCCGGGGTGGCCTGCTGCCGGCGGGGGCCATCGCCTACGCGCTCGACAACAAGAACCTGCACATCATCAACGTCGAGTTCTACACCGGCGTCGACCAGCGGCTCCCCGAACCGGTGTTCCTGCCGCCGTTGCCGGCGACCAACTACCTCGACGGGCAGAAGGTCCTCATCATCGACGACGTGGCCGACACCGGGGAGACGCTGCGCATGGTCCGCGACTTCTGCGACCGCTACGCCGCCGAGTCGCGCGTCGCCGTGCTGTACGAGAAGCCCCGCTCGGTCATCGCCGCCGACTACGTCTGGCGGCGCACCGACAAGTGGATCACCTTCCCGTGGTCGGCGCTGCCCCCGCTGCGCCCCGCCGGCACCTCCGAGCAGGACTGACCCGGACGCCGCCGCGTCCGCCCGGCAGCGCGGCGCGGCGGCTCACAGGTACTCGGCGAGCGCCTTGATCAGGGCCGCCTTCGACTTGCCGCCCGTCATCGAGTTGACCAGCTGGCCCCCCGCCCAGATCTGCAGCGTCGGCAGCCCGAGGACGCCGTACTGGACCGGGGTGTTCGGGTTCGCGTTGGTGTCCAGCTTCAGGAAGGTCACCCGGTCGCCGTACTCGCGCGCCAGCTCGTCCACGATGGGGGAGAGCTGCCGGCACGGCGCGCACCAGTCGGCCCAGTAGTCCACCAGGACCGGCTTGGACGACTGCACGACAAGCTCCTGGAACGTGGCGTCGGTGACCTCGGCGACCTCGGACATGGGCTCCCTCTCCCTCGCTGGACGGACGAGGCCCCAGCCTAGCCGCCCCCACCGACGGGCCGCGGGGCCCGCCGGTGGCCGGCCGGCGTCAGCCCTCGTCGAGGCTCATCATCAGGTAGCGTTCGGCGTCCAGCGCCGCCGAGCAGCCCGTGCCCGCCGCCGTGATGGCCTGCCGGTAGGTGTGGTCGACGAGGTCGCCCGCGGCGAACACGCCGGGAACGTTGGTGGCGGTCGACCCGGCGGCGACGAGGACGTAACCGGCGGCGTCCGTCTCGACCTGACCCTTCACCAGTTCGGAGCGCGGGTCGTGGCCGATGGCGATGAAGACGCCCTGGACCGGCAGCTCGGACTCCTCGCCGGTGACGGTGTCGACGAGCACCAGCGCCTCCGCGGTGTTCTCGCCCTTGATCGCCTTCACGGTCTTGTTGAGGGCGAACTCGATCTTCGGGTCGGCCTGCGCGCGGTCCTGCATGATCTTGGACGCCCGCAGCTCGCCGCGGCGGTGCACGACGGTGACCTTGGTGCCGAAGCGGGACAGGAAGGTGGCCTCCTCCAGCGCCGAGTCGCCGCCGCCGATCACGGCGATGGCCTTGTCACGGAAGAAGAAGCCGTCGCAGGTGGCGCACCACGACACGCCGCGGCCGGACAGCCGGTCCTCATCGGGCAGGCCCAGGCGGCGGTAGCCGGAGCCCATCGCCAGGATCACCGTGCGGGCCTCGTGCCAGGTGCCGGCGCCGTCCTTCACGCGCTTGACGGGGCCGGTGAGGTCGACCTCCACGACGTCGTCGGTGATGAGTTCGGCGCCGAAGCGTTCGGCCTGGGCGCGCATGTTCATCATGAGGTCGGGGCCCATGATCCCCTCGGGGAAGCCGGGGAAGTTCTCGACCTCGGTGGTGTTCATCAGCGCCCCGCCCGCCGAGACCGCCCCCTCGAACACGAGCGGCTTCAGGCCGGCCCGGGCCGTGTAGATGGCCGCGGTGTACCCCGTGGGGCCGGAGCCGATGATGATGACTTCCCGCACGTCCGACATGACTTCCTCACTGCACGATCTGGTTGGTGGGCGACGGCGTCAGCCTAGCGGTCGCCGCCCGGCACAACGAAAATACCCCCGTGGGTATTCCCGGAGTTGGGGTGCCGCCCGGGGCGGCCCCGTCAGCTCGTGACGCCGATCTCGTGGATGGCTGCCTGGAACCCGCCCCCGGTCAACGGGGGCAGGCGCGTGACGTAGACCAGCAGGTAGCGCGTCCGCACGGGCTCGGTCAGCGTGAACGTCGCCTCGCCCGCGCTCCCCGGGGCGGACGCCACGACGCGCCAGTCCCGGGCGGTCGCCAGCGAGGGAGCGGCGGCCGGATCGACCGGCACCCGCAACTCCAGATCGGTCGTGCCCGCCACCTGGACGCGGACGGTGCCGACCCGCTGCTCGGCACCGAGATCGACCAGCAGGCCGACCCCCGGCTTGCGGCCGTTGAAGTCCGCCGAGCGCCCGTACCGTTCGCTGAGCCAGGCGGTGGCGGCGTCGCCGTCGACGGCGAGCCTGGCCTGGGGGCCGTTCTCGCTGTCGTCGCCGCCGTCGGCGCTCGGGTCGAAGTCGCGCACTCCGGCGATCGCGGCGGGCGTGCGGCCCGGCACGGAGCGCGAGGCGTTGTACTGGTTGACGAACACCCCCACGATCCCGATCACCAGGGCGACGGCCAGCATGACCGCGACCACCAGCAGCCAGATCCGCCCGGGCTCGGAGCCGACGGGCTCGTCCGCGGCGTCCCGCACGGGGGGGCGGTTCGGCGGCGGGGCCGCCGCGCCCCGGGTGGGGCGGATGTCGGCCTGGGACGGCGAGGCCGGCGAGAACGGCGTGACCGGCGTGACCGGCGCCACCGGCGGGGTCTCGGTGCCCGGATCGTCGGCGTCCGGATCGAACGCGTAGGGCGCCGTGGCGCCCAGGGGGAGCGAGTCCTCGACCGGGCCGGACGCCGCGGGCGCGGCGCCGAGCGCGGCCGTCACCTGGGGCGTCCGGGTGCCGAGGGGGGCCGCGGGCCGCGCGAGGCCCACCGGCGGCACCGGGAAGGCGAGCCGCCGGTCCAGATCGTGGGAGGCGTCCACCCCGCCGACGACCTCGCGCAGCGCCAGGGCCACCAGGTCGACGCTCAGGAGCGGGTGGCGCCAGGGGACCGCGTCCGGGTTGAGGATCCGGTCGACGATCTCGCTGATCTGCGGCGACAGCCCGCCGAGGACCTGTCGCGCGGGCAGCGGCCGGCCCCGCGTGTCCGTGGGGGCGGCGGGCAGGCCATAGGCGGCTGCTCCCGGCCAGCGGCCCACCAGCGACGCGTACAGCACCTGGCCGAGCGCCAGCACGTCGCTCCGTTCGCCCGACTCGGTGGACCCGTCCGGGCCGGCCGGCTCCGGGGCGAGCGCGGCCTCCAGCAGGAAGCCGACGATCTTCACGTTGCCGGAGGCCGTGACGACGATGGTGTCGGGGTTGAGGTGCCGATGGTGGAGGCCGAGCGCATGCATGTGCCCCAGCCCCTCGGCGACCTGGAGGACCACCCAGCAGGCCTCCGCCTGGCTCAGCGGCCCCTGCCGCAGCACCAGCTCGAGCGACTGGCCGGGGGCGTACTCGCACACGATGTAGGAGCCGTAGGGCTTGCCCTCGGCGAGCACCACGTCGAACACCTTGAGGAAGCGCGAGTCCGTGGTCGGGGCGGCCCGGCGCGCCTCGTCGAGGATCTCCAGGGTGCGCGGCTCGTCCGGCGGCAGCACGTGGAGGAGGACCGGGCGGGACAGGGTCAGGTCGCGGGCGAGCCAGGTCAGGGTCGAGCCGCGGCGGCTCAGCAGCCGCTCCAGGGCGAAGCGCTCGTCGAGGATGTCCCCGGCGCGCACGCTGTCGCCGGGCTGTGCGGCCAGGCCCTCGGCCGACTCCGGCTTGGGGTAGGCGAGCAGCGGCGTCCGGGCGGTGTCCTCGGCGTCGGCCGCCAGGGCCTCCGCGATCGCCAGGCCCTCGTCGTCGTCCGCGGGGGCCGCCGGCCGGGCCGCGGCGTCCGCGCGGCGTCCGCGGCCGAGGCGCCGCCCCAGCAACGCGAGGATCTGGGTGACCTCCTCGACGCGCAGCAGTCGAGCGAGCGGCACGTACAGCCCGATGATCAGGGCGACCGAGGCCAGGAAGGCGAGCGCGATCGTCCCCCGGCCGGAGTCGGCCACGCGCCCCGTCAGCCACCAGGCGACGGCGCCGCCCGGCAGGCTGGCCAGCAGCACCCGCAGCAGGTGGCCGAGCATGGGGCCGGGCTCCAGCGACGGCACCCGCCTGGCCAGCGACCGGTAGGTCAGCAGCGCGCCGAGCACGTACGACAGCGAGTAGCACAGGGCCAGGCGCGGCGCCACGGTCAGGGGGTTCGGGTCGAGCGTGACCCACGCCAGGGCGGCCGCGGCGTTGGCGCCGCTGATCCAGATCTGCAGCAGGAACGCCGCGCGCATGTCCTCCAGCGCGTAGAAGCCGCGCAGGTACACGTACTGGACGGTGTACGGCACCAGGCCGACCGCGAACATCATCAGCGTGAGCGCCACCGCGTGCCAGTCGGCGGCCCCGGCGCCGTTGCCGAACACCAGGTTCGCGAAGGGGTAGGCCAGCGTCAGGAAGCCGACGGTCGCCGGCACGGCGAAGGTGTTCGCGAGCCGCAGCGTGCGCGCCGTCTCCTCGCCGACGCCCGCCAGGTCGCCCGCCGCCGCCAGCCGGGACGCCGAGGGCAGCAGCGCGGTCGCCAGCGACACCGTCACCAGCGAGTGCGGCAGGATCCAGGTCAGGTAGGCCTCGTTGTACGTCAGCAGGCCCGGGCCGGGCTTGGCGGGGTCGACGATGGTGGCGCTGCTGGCGAGCCGCGTCACCACCACCGCGGCCAACTGGGTGAGCAGGACGTACCCGATCGCCCACTTGGCGAGGTGGAACGTCTCACCCAGCCCCACGCCGCGCAGGTCGAAGCGGGGCCGGTACCGGAACCCCACCGAGCGGGCGAACGGGATCAGGGCGACGGTCTGCAGGATGATGCCGGCGGTCGACCCGATGCCCAGCACGAGCATCTGCTCGGTCGTGAAGGGCTGCGAACGGTCGGCGCTGTCCGCCCAGGTGACCGCGTAGGCGCCCAGGACCGCGATCTGGACGACGTTGTTGACGATGGGGGCCCACATCATCGGGCCGAACTTGTCGCGGGCGTTGAGCACCTGGCCGACGAGGAAGAAGACGCCGTAGAAGAACAACTGCGGCATCGTGAGGTAGGCCAGGAAGAACAAGGCGTCGCGGTGCCCCGCGAGATGGCCGGCCTGCCAGGCGTCGCCCATCCACACCCCCATCACCTGGGGCGTGAACACCAGGGCCAGCGCGGTGACGGCGCCGAGGGCCAGCAGGAACGCGGTCATCACCCGGTTCACGTAGGCTTCGCCGCCGTCGTCGTCGTGCCGGGTGTGCCGCACGATCTGCGGCACCAGCACCGTGTTGAGCGCGCCGCCGGCGAAGATCATGTACAGGTTGTTCGGCACGACGGTGGCCAGGGTGAAGATGTCGCCCTGGGCGGTGACGTTGCCCAGCGCGAACGCCACCAGCATGGTGCGGACGAAGCCGAGGATGCGCGACAAGAACGTTCCCGCCGCCATCACGGCGGTGGCGCCGAGGAGACGCTTGGCGGCCGCGCCCGAGGCGTCGTTGCTCATGGGTTCCCTTTCCGTCGGCGCATCTGCCGGAGGCGCCAGCCCGTCGAGGCCACCAGGACGAGGCCCGACCCGACCACGATGATCCACCCGATGGTGCCGAGGTTCGTCGCCTCGACCGTGACGCGGACCGGCCCGGTGAGCCGCACCCCGTCGGGGGTCTCGACGTGCAGGTCCACCCCCACGACACCGCTCGCGGCCGGCACGGCCGTCAACAGCGCCGACAGCCGATCCCCCGGTCGCAGCGTCACCCAGTCGGACGGCTCGACCCTCAGCCGGGCGCTGTTCTCGGACTCGGCGACCACCCGCACGGTGATCGGGTCGTCCAAACCGTTGCCGATCGTGGCCGGGAACTGGCTGTTGTCGGCGCTGAGGGTCACGGTGCCGGCCACGCTGAGGCTCACCCCCTGGGCGAGCTTCGCGATGCCCGACCGCCGCTCCAGCAGGTCGAGGAAGGCCGAGCGGCCGGCCGGGTCGCCGAGCCACGCCTCGCTGGCGCCACCGGCGGCGAGCGCGGCCGCCTGCTCGGCGAGGCCGGTCGTGGGGGCCGCCGAGCCGTAGGCCAGCAACCCCTCCTCCAGGCGCTGGAGCCGGGCGAGCAGGGCGGGGGTGAGCGCACCGGCGGCGTCCGGGGTCGCGGGCAGCTCGGCGACCGGCTGGGGGTCGCGGCCCATCAGGGCGGCGAGGCCGCCGCGCACCGTCCAGTCGGGGGTGGCGGCGGCGTCGATCGCGGCGGCGTCCGGGCTGCGGACCAGGCGGACCTGGGTCCCGGCGGCGCGCGCCCGCGCCAGGGTGGCGGACGCCCGCGCGACGGCCCCGTCGCCCAGCAGGGGCGATCCCAGCGGTGCGTCGAGGTCGAGAGCGGCCACGACGTTCGCCCCCTGCCACGTCCACCACGCCGCCGTCGGCGGGACGGTCGGCTGCAGGACGGGCAGGGAGCGGCGGTCGAGGGCCGCGAGCGCCGTCGCATCGACCCGTTCGGCGAGGACGACCACCGGCAGCAGCAGTTCGGACGCCGACGTGGCGCTGAGCGACCAGTCGAGGACGACGGCCGAGGCGGCGGCGTCCCGGCCGACCAGGTCGGGCCGGGCGTACAGCGTCTGGAAGCCGCGCGCGGTCGACAGCGACCGGAACGCCGCCAGCCACTCCTGGGCGGCGGTCGCGCCGGCCCCGGGCCGGGTGCCGTCGCCGTCGAGGACCTGGTAACCATCCGCCATGTCGGTGGCCTCGGCGACCAGCGCCGGATCGACCAGCCAGGTGGTGCGAGGGTTCGCCCCGAGGTCGACGAGCCGCCTGAGGCGGCCCCCGGGGGCGAGGTCGGTGGCCAGGTCGTCGTCGACGAACAGGTCGGGGCGCAGGCGGCGCGGCACGCTGTCCAGCACCACGACCGTGACGACGTGCGGGGCGGCCGCACCCGGGACGGTGGCGAGCAGCCGGGCGGCGCCGGTCACGTCCCACGCCCCCTCGACGGTCGTCGCCCCCGTGAGGTCGGCGCCCACCCAGTGGGAGGCGTCCGGGACGAGGCCCAGGTCGGCGATCGTGCCCGAGACCGTGAAGCCGGCGGACGCCCCCGGCGCGAGCGCACCGCTCGGCGGGGTCACCGCGAACGAGTGCGCGGGCCGTGCCGCCACCGCCGAGCCGGCGGGCGTGGCGTCCGCGGTGAGGGCGCGCTCGACGGCGTCGGGCGAGCGCAGCGCGGTCGGCGAGCGCCAAAGCCGGGCCCGCACGTCGTGGACCGGTGCGGCCGTCGCGTTGGTGACCCGGCCGGTGACGGTGACGACGGCGTCCGGCTGGGAGCCGGTGACGGTCACGCCGGTGAGGTCGACCCGGAGCCCGGCGGTGGCGGCCGCGGCCGGGGTGGCGCCCGCGAACGGCAGGCCGGGCCCGAGCGAGGCCGGCAGCGCGAGCAGGAGCGCGACCAGCCACCCCCCGTGGGGGCCGCGCCGGCGGCGCCGGCGGCCGTCGGGCGCAGTCACCCGCCCATCGTAGGCCCGGTAAGCTGAACGGCCGTGTCATCTCTGAGCCCGCGTCAGCGCCAGGAGCTGGAGCGCGTCGTCACCGGCGCGCCCGCGATCGCGCGCCTCGCCGACGTGTTCCGCGCGGCGGGGCAGGAGCTGCACCTGGTGGGCGGCTCGGTGCGGGACGCACTGATCGGACGCCTCGGCAACGACCTCGACTTCACGACGCCGGCCCGACCCGACGAGATCGAGCGACTGCTGCGGCGCGTCACCCGCACCACCTGGGATGTGGGCCGGGCGTTCGGCACCATCGGCGGCCGGGTCGACGAGGAGGACGGTCGAACCTGGGTGGTCGAGATCACCACGTACCGGGCGGACGCCTACGACCCCGACTCACGCAAACCCGTCGTGGCGTTCGGGGACGCCCTCGAGGACGACCTGAAGCGGCGCGACTTCCGCGTCAACGCCATGGCGCTGTCGGTCATCACCGGGGCGTTCGCCGACCCGTTCGACGGGCTGGCCGACCTCGAGTCGGGGGTGCTGCGGACGCCGGCGTCCCCGGAGCTGTCGTTCAGCGACGACCCGCTGCGCATGATGCGGGCGGCCCGGTTCGTGTCGCAGCTCGGCCTGATCGCCGCCCCCGACGTGGTGGCGGCCATCGAGGGCATGGCGGGGCGGCTGGCCATCGTGTCGGCGGAGCGGATCCGCGACGAGCTGACCAAGCTCCTGCTGTGCGACGACCCCTGGCCCGGGCTCGACCTGCTGGTGTCCACCGGGCTGGCCGAGCAGTTCCTGCCGGAGCTGCCGGCGCTGCAGCGCGAGGTCGACGAGCACAAGCGGCACAAGAACATCTACCTGCACACGCTGACCGTGCTCGCGAACGCGATCGAACTCGAGAAGGCCCGCGGCCACGCCCCCGACCTCATCGTGCGGCTGGCGGCGCTGCTGCACGACATCGGCAAACCCCGCACCAAGCGCTGGGAGGCCGACGGGGTCACGTTCCATCACCACGACGTGGTCGGCGCCAAGATGGCGCGCAAGCGGCTGACGGCCCTCCGGTTCGCCGCCGACGAGATCAAGGCCGTCTGCCTGTTGATCGAGCTGCACCTGCGCTTCCACGGCTACGCGGACGCCGACTGGACCGACTCGGCAGTCCGGCGCTACGTCCGCGACGCGGGCGAGCAGCTCGAGCGGCTGCACATCCTCACCCGCGCCGACGTGACGACCCGCAACGTGCGGAAGGCCAACCGCCTGCGCACCGCCTACGAGCAGCTCGAGTTCCGGATCGACGAACTGTCGGCCCGGGAGGAACTGGCCGCCATCCGGCCCGACCTCGACGGCAACGCGATCATGGCCCTGCTGGGCATCGGCCCCGGGCCGGTCGTGGGCGAGGCCTACCGGTTCCTGCTGGAGTTGCGGCTGGAGGAGGGCCCGCTCGGCCCCGAGCGGGCGCGCGCCGCCCTCCTGGACTGGTGGGCGGGGCGCTCGGCGGACGGCGGTCGTGGGTAGCGTGCGGCGCGCGGCCCGGCCGGCCGTCCCGCCCGTGGCGCTCGTGTTGGTGGCGATCGGCTCGGTGCAGGTCGGCTCCTCGTTCGCCAAGGACCTGTTCTCGGCGGCGCCGCCGCTGGCCGTCGCCTGGCTGCGGCTGGCCACCGCCGCCCTGATCCTGTCGCTGATCGCCCGGCCGCGGCTGCGCGGACGCCCTCCCGCCCAGTGGGGCGTCGTGCTCGGTTACGGCCTGGTCATGGCCGTGATGAACCTGGCCTTCTACCTCGCGATCCAGCGCATCCCGATCGGGATGGCGGTGACCATCGAGTTCCTGGGGCCGCTGGGGGTGGCGGTGGTCGGCTCGCGCCGCCCGCGGGACTTCCTGTGGGTGGCGCTGGCGGCCGCGGGCGTCGGCCTGCTGGGCTTCACCCCCGGCGAGCTCGACTGGGTCGGGGTCGGCTTCGCGCTGGCCGCCGGCGCGTCCTGGGCCGCGTACATCGTGCTGGCCGGCCCGACCGGGCGCGCCTGGACCGGGGTCACCGGGGTCACGGTCGCCACCTGGGTGGGCACGCTCGTCCTCGCCGGCCCGGCGCTGGGCCTGGGCCTCCTGGGCGCGGCGGGACCAGCGGGGAGTTGGCTCGCCGACCCGCGGGTCTGGCTGCTGGGCGCGACGGTGGGACTGCTGTCGTCGGTGATCCCCTACGGGCTCGAGATGGTGGCGCTGCGCACCGTCGACCGCGGCGTCTTCGGCATCCTGATGAGCCTGGAGCCGGCCGCCGCCGCCCTGTTCGCCTTCCTCTTGCTGGGGGAGGCCCTGCGCCCGCTGGAACTGGTCGCGATGGCGTGCGTCATCGCCGCCAGCCTGGGCGCCACCACGCGCGGCGGCGAGGTCTGAGCCGGACGCACCGTCAGGCCGGTGGGGGCGGCAGCCCGGGGAGCGCCACGGGGCCCCGGACCCCCGCCGCCTGCAGCGCCTGCTGCGAGCGTTCGAGGATGTCGCGCTGGACGCCCCAGTGCTGGTTGGGGGCGCACTTGGCGAAGATCCGCATCGACATCGTGTTGCCGACGACCTTCTCGACGCCGGCGACGTTGGGGCGCTCCAGCAGGACGGCGTCCCACTTCGGGTCGGCGTAGACCTCGTCCATCGCCTCCTTGAGAACCGCCAGCACGCGGGCCGGATCCTCGTCCGCCGCGACCGGGACGTCGACGGTGGCCGTCGACCAGCCCTGCGACTGGTTCCCCACCCGCACGATCTCGCCGTTGCGGACGTACCAGACTTGGCCGGAGGCGTCCCGGATGCGGGTGACCCGCAGCCCGATGTCCTCCACCGTGCCGACCACCTCGCCGGTGTCGATGAGGTCGCCGACGCCGAACTGGTCCTCCATGATCATGAAGATGCCGGACAGGAAGTCCTTGACCAGGCTCTGCGCGCCGAAGCCGAGGGCGACGCCGCCGATGCCGGCGGAGGCGATGATCGCGCCGAGCGGGGCGCCGAGCGCCTCCAACAGCGTGAGCGCGGCCACGACCCCGATGACGACCGAGGTGGTGCTGCGGAGGACCGCGCCGATCGTCCTCGTGCGCGCCTCGTGCCGGGCGCTGGTCACGCCCGTGGCCGCGGCGAGGATCCGCTCGGCCCGGGAGCCCTGCCCGGCGTTGCGGTCCCGGGCGCGCCGGAGCGACGCGTCGACGGACGCCTTGATGGCCCGCAGGATCAGCCACCGCGCCACGATCGCCAGCACCGCGATCGCCACCAGGGTGAGTGGGGTCTCGGGCCAGGACCAGGTCAGCAACGGGAGCACAGCCCCATTCTGGCGCGCCGGGCGCCCGGACGCGGCGAGGGCCGGAACCCGACGGGTTCCGGCCCTCGCGGCTGGGGGACTGCTACTTGTCGAGGTCCTCGACGTCGTCCGCGGTGACGGCGCGCGCCGGGGCGTGCGCCTCGGTCACGTGCACCGTGGACTTGTCGCCCTTGCCCCACACGTTGAACACGATGTTCAGCAGGAAGGCGACGATGGCGGCGGAGCTGATGCCGGAGTCGAGCACGACGGCGACGATGTTGGGCAGCTTGTGCCAGAAGCCGGGCAGCACGACCGGCATGAGGCCGAAGCCGATGGAGACGGCGACGATCAGCAGGTTGTTGTTGCCGTCGTAGTTGACCTTGCCCAGGCTGCGGATGCCGGAGGCGGCCACCATGCCGAAGAGCACGATGCCCGCGCCACCCAGCACCGGGGTGGGCAGCGACTTGATGATCTCGGCGAGCCACGGCGAGAGGCCGAGGACAGCCAGAATGGCGCCGCCCGTGGCGACGACCCAGCGGCTCTTGATGCCGGACAGGGCGACGAGGCCGACGTTCTGCGCGAACGCGGTGGCCGGGAAGGTGTTGAACACCGGGGCCACGATGCAGGACAGCATGTCGGCGCGCAGGCCGTTGGCGACGCGGTGGGCGTCCACCTCGGTGCCGACGACCGTGCCGACGGCCAGGATGTCGGCGGTGGTCTCGACCATGACGACGACCAGGACGATGAACATGGAGATCGCGGCGCCGATCTCGAACAGCGGCATGCCGAAGGCCAGCGGCTGCGGGATGGCGAGGATCGACTTGCCGCCGAAGTTCGGCGTGTTGATCATCTTCGCGGCCGGGTCGATGGCCTGCCAGATGACGGCCACGATGGTGCCGAGGGCGAGGCCGAGCAGGATCGCCATCCGGGCGAGCTTGGGGATCATGGAGAGGCCGAGCGTGATCGCCAGGGTGATCAGGGCGATCGCGATGTAGTTGGGGTTGCCCCAGGCCGGGTTGTCGACGATCTTGCCGTCCTTGACCAGGGAGGCGGCGCCCGCGGCCGGGTTGAGGGCCGTGGGGGCGGCGATCCAGCGGCCGGCGGCCGGCATCAGCGACAGGCCGATGACCGTGATGATCGAGCCGGTGACCACCGGCGGGAAGAACCGGATGACCTGGGCGAAGAACGGCACGATCAGGAAGGCGACGATGCCGGCGACGATGGTCGAACCGAGCGCCGTGCGCAGACCCTCGACGCCGCCGATCTTGCCGATGACCGAGGTCAGCGTGGAGACGGACGCGAACGAGATGCCCTGCACGAGCGGCAGCTGAGAGCCGAAGCCGAAGGGGGTCTTGGTGAAGACGCCGACGGTCTGCAGCACGGTGGCGATGCCGCTGATGAAGATGGCCGAGGCGACGAGCAGGGCGAGCTGGTCGCCGGGGAGCTTCGCGGCGCCGCCGACGATGAGGGGGACGGCAATGACGCCGCCGAACATGGAAAGGATGTGCTGGAGGCCGTAGATGATGTTGTCGCCGATGGAAAGGCGCTCATCCTCGGGGCGTACAGCGACAGCCGTCGTGGTGTCACGAGCAGACATCTGCACTCTCCTGGTGCTCTTGAGGGATGGTCCTGCCGGGCCTGGCAGTCCGCGAGCCAACCTTGCCGTGAGATCTGCCTACTACCCGGGTCATAACGCATCCTAGGGGGAACGCCGGGTGAATTCTGCCAAACGGCCGAACTGCGGTCGGGGTGCTCCCGTGTGCGTACCTCGGAGTCGGCCTCGGGGTGGCGTGTCGCGTTGACAAGGGCCACCGGGCCGCGGGTGCCACGGGAGCGCCGGCGACTCGCGGGCGGCGGCGGGCGCCGGTCGCGCACGTCCGCGACGAGCCAGGTCGCAGCGAACCTCCGGCTACTATGCGCGAAGTAGCAGGTACAGCGGCCGGGGCAACCTCCCACTTTCCCGGCCGCTGGCGGCGCTCCGGGCTATGCTGGGGGGTGTCGGCCGCTGCGGTCGTCGGTCACGAGAGGTCGGGCGTCCGCCGCCTGCGGGCTGCGCCCCCGTCGGTCGAACAGCCTGTGACCATCCGCGCCGGCCCGCCAGTGCGCCACGCGCGAGAGAGATGGGAACATGGGAACCGCACGCCTCGTCAAGAATCCGTACGTCAACCGCGAGATCATCGAGCCGCCGAAGTTCGACAGCGTCGGCTTCCACCGGTCGATCCCCGGCTTCGTGGCGACGCCGCTGCGCGAAGCCGAGACGGCCGCCAAGCGTCTCGGCGTCCGGTCGGTCTGGGCCAAGGACGAATCCACCCGGATGGGGATGCCCGCCTTCAAGATCCTCGGCGCCTCGTGGGCGACGTACCGGGCCTTGATGAAGCACCTGGGGCTGCCCGAGCACAAGAAGCCCACCCTCGCCAAGCTGAAGAAGGCCGTCGCCGAGAGCGGTCGCTCGCTGCACCTGGTCGCCGCCACGGACGGCAACCACGGCCGCGCGGTCGCCCGCATGGCGCGCATGCTGGGCCTGCCCTGCACGATCTTCGTCCCGCAGGGGACCGTCAAGAGCCGCATCAGGGCGATCGCCCGCAACGGCGCCGAGGTCATCGTCGCCGACGGCAACTACGACGAGGCCATCGCGCGGGCGGCCGCGCTGGCCGACGATGTCCATGTCGTGATCCAGGACACCTCCTGGGAGGGCTACACCGAGGTCCCGGTCTGGATCATCGACGGCTACCAGACCATGCTCAAGGAGATCATCGACCTCATCGACGAGGGTCTGGTCCCCGAGCCCACCGTCGTGGTCGCGCAGATGGGCGTGGGCGCCTTCAGCTGTGCGGTGGCGTCCGCGTTCGCCCACCGGCCGGCGCGCCTGCTCATCGGCGCCGAGCCCACCGTGGCCGACTGCATCGCCACGAGCATCGAGAACCACGGCGACCTCACGATCATCGAGGAGACGCCCTACACCTGCATGGCGGGCCTCAACTGCGGCACCCCGTCCGACGTCGCGTGGGAGACCAACAAGGCCGCCTTCGCCTACGTCGGCACCGTCGAGGACCCCGACGCCGAGGAGGCCACCCGGGTGCTCCACCACGACTGGATCGACGCCGGCGAGTCCGGCGCCGCCGGCCTGGCCTGCCTGCTCCGCTGGGGCAAGGACATCGGGCTGCGCCCCGACGACGACGTGCTGATCTTCGTCACCGAGGGCATCACCGACCCCGTCAACTTCGCTCGGATCATCGGCCCCGAGGAAGACGACTGATCGGCCACCGACCACGAGGGCGGCTCCTGCTGGAGCCGCCCTCGGCGCGTCTGGGGTCAGGCGATCGGCCGTGAGCCGGACGCCCCCCGCCCGTCCAGGTCGGGGAAGTGCTCGGCGAAGAGGGCGGCGACCGAGGCGTCCACCTGCGCCGTGAAGTCCTCGAAGCGGTCCAGCAGGGCGCGGCACTCGGGGGTGAGGGACGCCCTCCCGCCGCCGATGCCGCCCTGCTGGCGCGCCACGCAGGCGAAGCCGAGTTCGGCCTCGAGGGTGTGCACGAGCCGCCACCCCTTCGTGTAGGACAGCCCGATCTGCTGGCACGCCTGCTTGACCGAGCCGGTCGAGGCGATCGCCTCCAACAGCTCCACGACACCGGGTCCCAGGAACCGGGTCCCGCCGACGAGCACCGTTTTCGCCTGAGCACGCACCGGCCGCCCGGCCGTCGCGGTGCCGGGAACGCCGAGTGGGGAGGCGCCGCGCGCCTCCCCACTGGAGTGTTGGTCAGCCATGGGCCCAAGCGTAGAGCCCACGGCGTCCGGTCACTTCTTGGACTGCCGGTAGAAGGTGTTCTCCAGCGGGTACTTCGTGCGGAACACGCCGTCCTTCTGGAAGTAGGCCTCCTGCGCCGCCGGAGCGGCCATGCAGCAGGTGATCTCGCCGATGCCCTTCGCGCCGTAGGCGGGGTCGTCGTCGGTGCCCCGGTTGACGAAGATCGTTGTGACCGGTGGCATCTGGTTGGCCTTGACGAGCCCCAACTGGGCCAGCTTCTGATCCGGGACGCCGTTGGTGTACGTGAAGTTCTCGGTCAGGCCGTAGCCGATGCCCATCGCGATGCCGCCGATGACCTGGCCCTTGGCCGCGCCGGGGTTGACGATTGTGCCGGAGTCGTGGGCCGCCACGATCTCGATGATCTCGCCGGTATCCCGCTTGATCGCGACCAACTGGGTGCCGTAGGCGTAGGCCAGGTGGCTGACCGGGTTCGGCTTGGTCGAGGTGATCGGGTCGGTGACGGCGTCGAACTCGCCCATGAAGACTCGGCCCTCGAGGTCGGCGAGCGTCTTGCCGGCGTCCAGTTCGGCCTTCAGCTGCTGGCCGGCGATGCGGGTCGCCTGACCGGTGAACACCGTCTGCCGGGACGCCGTCGTGGTGCCGGCGTCCGGGGCGTAGCTGGTGTCCGGCATGGTGTAGACGAACGTCTCCAGCGGCAGGCCCGTCGATTCGACGGCCATCTGGACCACGACCGTCGCGATGCCCTGGCCGTTGGCCGCGGCGGAGGTGCGCACCTCGACCTTGCCGTTCACGACCGCCAGGTTGCAGCGGCCGGGGTCCTTCAGGCCCACGCCGATGCCGGCGTTCTTGAGCCCGCAGGCGATGCCGACGCAGACGTCCGGGTCGGCCTTGTACTTGTCGTAGAAGGGCTTGACCGCGTCGAGGCTCTCGACCAGCGCGACGTCGTGGCCGACGATCTGCCCGTTGGGCAGCGCCAGGCCGGGGCGGATGGCGTTGCGATAGCGGAACTCGAACGGGTCGATGCCGGCCTGGCGGGCCAGGTCGTTGAGCATCGGTTCGATGACCGCGGCGGACTGGGTGACGCCGAAGCCGCGGAACGCACCGGTCGGCGGGTTGTTGGTGTAGACCGCGTCGCCGACGATGTCGATGTCGTGGTAGTTGTACGGCCCGCCGAGGTGGGTGCAGGTGCGCTGCAGCACCGGGCCCGACAGCGATCCGTAGGCGCCGCAGTCGGCCAGCACCCGGGCCTGCATGGCCTGCAGGATGCCGTCGGCGTCGCAGCCGACCTTGATCTGGATCGTCATGGGGTGCCGCTTGGGGTGGTAGTTGATGCTGTCGGTGCGGCCGAACTTCACCTTGACGGGCCGCTGCACCAGGAAGGCGCACAGTGCGGCCTGGTGCTGGACCGACATGTCCTCCTTGCCGCCGAAACCACCGCCGACCCAGGCGGACCGGATGCGCACCTTCTCCTGCGGCAGGCCGAGGTACTCGGCCACCTCGTGGTACTCGTCGTAGATGCCCTGGCCGGCGGTGATGACCATGATGCCGTCGCCGTCGGGGATGCCGATCGCGGCCTCGGTCTCCATGAAGGCGTGCTCCTGGGCCGGCAGATCCCAGGTGGCCTCGGCGAAGAAGGTGCTGCGGGCGAAGCCGGCCTCGGCGTCCCCGCGCTTGACGACCTCGTGGTCGTAGACGTTGTTGGTCGGCTGGATCCACTTGCCGAACTGCTTGTAGCCCTCGCCGTGGATGAGGGGCGCGCCCTCGGCCAGGCCGGCCTCGGGGCTGGTGACGGGCTCGAGTTCCTCGTAGTCGATCTTGACGGCGTCCGCGGCGGCCTCGGCCTGCTTGAGGGTCTCGGCGACGACGATGGCGAGGGTGTCGCCCTTCATCTTCGTCTCCTCGCCGACGGCGATCATGCCGGGCCAGTCCTTGGCGAGGTGGCCGATGTAGCGGTTGCCCGGGATGTCGGCGGCGGTCAGGATGCGGATGACGCCCGGCATCTTCTCGGCCTCGGTGGTGTCGATGCCGTTGATCTTGGCGCGGGCGCACGGCGAGAAGACGTTGCGTCCGTGGACCAGGCCCTCGATCTCGAGGTCGTCGACGTAGTCGCCGTAGCCGAGCGTCTTCTCGACGGAGTCGACGCGGAAGAAGTCGGAGCCGACGCGACCGTCGGCGTCCGGCGCCGGGATCTCGGCGCCCTCGCGCATCATCTGCGCGTAGTCCAGGATCGCGTCCTCGATCTGCTGGTAGCCGGTGCAGCGGCAGATGTTGGTGCGGATGGCGAACTTGACCTCGTCACGGGTGGGTTCGGGTTTGGTGTCCACCAGGGCCTTGGCCGAGATGACCATGCCGGGAATGCAGAAGCCGCACTGCACGGCGCTGTTCTTGGCGAAGGTGTAGGCGAAGACGTCCTTCTCGCGCTGGCTGAAGCCCTCGATCGTCACGATCTTCTTGCCCACCAGGCGCTTGGTGCGCTGCGTGCAGGCCCGGACGGCCTTACCGTCGACCAGCACCATGCAGGTGCCGCAGGAACCCTGGTTGCAGCCGTCCTTGGCCGACTTGATCTTCAGCTTGTCGCGCAGCACCTCGAGCAGGTCGAGGTCCTCGTCGAAGCCGTGGTCGGTTCCGTTGACGTTCAGGGTGAACTGGGGTGCGGCAGTGGTCGTCTCTTGAGTCACGATCGTCCTTCCCGTCCGGACGCCTTCCGTCGAAGGCGGCCTCGATGCTCCGTTGTCATCAGCCCGCTGGTCCTGCAGCTCGTCGCCAGGTCGCGGACTCGCGCACTCTGCTAGAAGAAGAGCATACCTGGGCCAAGGTTGAACGGCGTGGGGCCGGGCAATCTCCCGTGTGGCATCTCGAAACCATTCGGCGTGGGCGCCCCAACGGCGCCCCACTCGACAATGCAGTAGATCCGGTGGGGTAGACGACGCCTGATCTACTGCGTTGTTCGGCGCGCACCCGGATTCGGTTCAGCCAGCAGGTCAGAGCACCTCGAACAGCACCCGGATGCGCCCGCCGCAGATCATGCCGAGCGACGCCCCCTCCCGGTCGGAGAGTTCGTAGTCGGCGAGGTCCACCTCGGGCCCGACGCGCAGCATCTCCTGAGCGGCCAGGATGACGGCGTGCTCGACCGCGCCGCCACCCACCGAGCCGGCCAGGGGGCCGTCGATGTCGACCAGCATCCGGCTGCCGGTGCCGCGGGGGGCGGAGCCGCCGTGGCCGATGATCGTGGCGAGGACGGCCTCCCGCTCGGGACGGTGGGCGAGCCCCTCGATGATGTCGCGGACGGCCGGGTCGAACGTGCCTCGGGGTCGGCTGTTGCGCACCGTCACCACCTCGGCCGCGATCGCCACGGCGATCTCGGCCGGCTCCCGGCCGCCGAGGGGGAGCCCGATCGGGGCGTGCAGGGCGGCGATCTTCTCGGCGGGGACGCCGGCCTCGGCCAGCGCCGCGTTGACGGCGGCCACCTTGCCGCGCGACCCGATCATGCCGACGTACTCGAACGGCTTCGCCAGGCACGCCTGGGCCGACTCGCGGTCCTGCCGGTGGCCCGGCGTCACGAGCACGTAGTAGCTGTTGGCGTAGTCGGGCAGGGCGGCGAGCGTCTCGGCGTAGCCGCCGCAGAGCACGCGGACGCCGGCGGGCAGCCGCTCGCCCGTCGCGAACTCGGGTCGCTCGTCGATGACCGTCACCCGGAAGCCGAGCAGCACCGCGATGTGGGCGAAGGCCGTGCCGACGTGCCCGGCCCCCGCGATCACCAGGCGCGGCTCGCCCATGAGGGTCTCGGCGAAGCCGCAGGCGTCGCCGGTCTCCCGGCAGGCCTCGCCCAGCCCGCGGGCGGGCGCCCCGGGCAGCGAGGCGGGATCGCCGTCCCACGGGTCGGCCTCGCCGGCGCGGGGGCCGCTGGCCCAGTGGAAGCGGGCGTCGGCGCCGTGATCGTCGATGCGGTCGAACAGGGCGAGGTAGTCGGCGCGGTTCATGGTGTGCCTCCCGTGAAGGTGGTTGGGTGGTTCGAGGCCAGCAGGACCCGTTCGCCGGGCAACAGCGCGGCGACGGCCCGGCCGAGTGCGACGCGGCCAGCGTCGTCGGCCTGGTTGAGGACGACGACGCGGCGTCCGGCCCAGGCGGCGAGCCGGGGATTGTCGAGGTAACCGGCCCGCAGCAACACCGCCGCGGTCGCCGGGTCGAGGGGCCGCGCTGCGGCGTCCCGATCGCCCAGCAGGGCGGCGGCCGTCTCGGGGCGGCAGCACACCTCGCCGAGCGGCCGCCCGACCGCCGACAGGCCCGCGACGACGAGGAGCAGGTCGGTCCAGGCGGGGACCACGGGCTCGTAGTCGGCCGGCACCTTGAACGGCAACCGCCGCGAGCCGTCGCCCTCGACGACGACCACGTCGGCGGCGGCGTGCAGGCGGTCGAGTTCGGCGTCGGCGAACGGGCCGAACTTGCTCTCGCTCACCCGGGCTCCCGCGAGGACGACCCGCCCGGGCCGCGCGAGCGCCCGCAGGGCGGCGGCGGGTTCGTCGACGAGCTCCGGCTCGATCGTCATCCTGGTCGTGGTGACGAGCAGCGCCCGGGCGCCGGACGCGGCGGCCTCCGCGGTCAGCGCGTGCGCCAGGGTGGTCTTGCCGCCGGCGCCGACGAGCGTGACCGTCCCCCGGGGCGGCCGGCCGATCGCCGCCCAGAGCGGGCGCGGGGCCGGGTCGTCAGGCGTCCAGGCGCGCGAAGCGGCGATCGGCATGGCGGTAGACCCCCTCCCGGCGGAGTGCGGCGAGCGGCGCGAGGGCGTCCGGCGGGGCGGCGGCGGGGAGCAGCCACGCCAGCCCGCAGGACGCCGCGATCCCGGTGGGCAGCGGGATCAGCCGCCCCGGGACGCCGCCGGTGCGGGCGGCGTCCTCGAAGGCGAACGCGTCCACCGTGCGCGCGAAGGTCACGACCAGGGCCCCGGCCTCCACGTCAGGACGCCTCGTGGATGGCGCGCACCGTGGCGATCGCCGCGTCGATCTCGGCATCGGTGGTGGTGGGCCCCGGGCTGAAGCGGACCAGCCCGGTGGCCTCGCTGCCGTAGTGCCGGTGCACCAGGGGCGCGCAGTGGTAGCCGGCGCGCACCGCGATCCCGGCGCGCTGCCACAGCTGGTCCGCGACCTCGCCGGGATCGATGACCCGGCCGGCGCGGTCGAGCACCGACCCCGACACCACGGGGACGCCCCAGCCCACCACGTCGGGCGCGGCCCAGCAGCCGAGGCCCGCCAGCCCGGCGCGCAGCCGAGCCGCGGCGGCCAGGGCCGCCGCCGGGGGGCCCGCGGGGTCAGCCAGGTGCAGCTCCAGCGCCGCGTTCAGACCCGCGAACCCGGGCACGTTCGGGGTGCCCGCCTCCAGGGCCTCGGGCAGGTCGGCCGGCATGGTCTCGGCGAACGAGTCGAACCCGGTGCCGCCCACCAGCAGCGGCTTCGGCAGGACGCCCTCGGCCAGCACGAGCAGGCCGGTGCCGGCCGGCCCGTGCAGCGCCTTGTGGCCGCCGCAGGCCAGCGCGGCGACGGGGACACCGGCCAGGTCGACCGGGAGCGCGCCGGCGGTCTGGGCGGCGTCCACGATGAGGGGCACGCCCCGAGCCGCGCACACCGCCGCGATCTCGTCGAGCGGCTGCACGGTTCCCAGCACGTTGGACGCGTGATTCAGCACCACGGCCCGGGTCTCGGGGCGCAGCGCGGCCGCGACGGCGTCCGGGCCGACCTGGCCGCGCTCGGAGCGCACGATCGTCAACGCCACCCCCCGCTGCCGGGCGGCGTACAGGGGCCGCAGCACCGAGTTGTGCTCCAGGTCCGTGGTCACGGCGTGGTCGCCGGGGGAGAGCAGCCCCGCGATCGCCAGGTTCAGCCCCATCGTCGCGCTGCCGGTCAGTACCACCCGGTCGGGGCTGGCGCCGAACAGCTCCGCGGCGAGCCGGCGCGTCGCCAGCAGGATCCGCCCGGCGGCCAGCGCCGGCCCGTGCGCCGACCGGCCCGGGTTCCCGGCCTCGGCGAGGGCGGCCACCATGGCCGCGCCGACGGCGTCCGGCTTGGGCCAGCTGGTCGCCGCGTTGTCGAGGTAGATCACGGCCGCCAGGGCGGGGGCTGGTAGTGGCCCGCGGCGCGCAGCCCCTGCAGGACGGCGTCCAGGGCGCCCCCGCCGATCGCGCGCGACTTGTCCGAGATGGTGTCGCAGGCGGACGCCAGTTCGACGCGGGGGTCGACGTCGGCGATCTTGAACCGCGCCGGGACGACGAAGCCGTCCGGGATCATCCCGCGGATCACCCCGTCGATCGCCGAGGTCACCTCGGCGTCCGTGTCGCCGTGCACGACGCAGACGACCTGGCCGGCGGTCACGACGTCGCCGATGCCGCGGCGCACCTCGACGACCCCGGCGATGGGGGAGTGCAGCACCCGTTCGGCGGCGCGGCCGGCGATCAGGCCGGGGATGCCGGTGTTGGGCAGCGCCGGGCCCGAGGCGATGACCCGGCCCAGGTCGTGGCCGCGCATCGTCTCGACGACGTAGTCGACGTCGTCGCCGGCGCTGAAGCCCGGCCCAAGGCCGACGGTGACGGGGGCCATGGCGCGGCGGGTGCCGACGTTGCGCTTGGCGAGCACCGCGTCGACCAGCGCCCAGGGGGTGACCTCGGCGAGCACGGCGGCGTCCGGGTCGACGAGGACCGGCACGGTGCCGAGCGTGCCGGACGCCAGCAGGGCGGACGCCTCCGTCCAGTCCGCGGCGCGGACGCCGGTGAGGTCCTCGACCTGCCAGCGGCCACGCTGGACGGTGGGGCTGAGCGCCGCCCGCCAGCGGATCGCCATCGGGTGGGCCATCTCGAGCGCCACCACCGCGAAGCCCGCATGCACCAGCTTCTGGATGACGCCGGTGGCGATGTCGCCGGCGCCCCGGACGACGACCAGGCCCGGCCGGAGCGGCGCACTCACGGCTTGATCACCACGTCCGCGGCCATCAGCGTCTCGACGATGGTGTACATGTTCGTGACCCCGCCCACCTGGAGGGAGTCGGCGAGGCCGTAGTGGTTCAGGCAGGTGCCGCAGGTGAGGATCTCGACGCCGGCGTCCTCGAGGCGGCGCAGGTCCTCGATGCTCTCGGAGCCCGCCGTGGTCAGGTAGGCGCCGCCGTTGTAGAACAGCACGGTGTCCGGCCAGGTGTCCTGTTCGGTCAGCGCGTACAGGAAGCCCTTCAGCAGCGTCGCCCCGAGCCGATCGTCCCCCTCGCCCATCGTGGGCGCGGACACCGCCACCACCTTGACCGGACGCCGCCCGGCGGCGGCCGCGGCCGCGGGGCCGGGAGCGGCGGCGGGGGCGTCCGGCTTGGTGAGGACGACGTGGAAGTCGGCGGGCTGCTGGGCGCCGCGGGTGAAGCCGTAGCCGCGCTGTTGGGCGAACTTGGCCAGGTTCTCGACGGCGGTCGGGTTGTCGACGACGACCTCGACGCTGGTGCCCGGCGCGGCCGCCTCCAGCACCTTCTTGGTCTCGATGACCGGGATGGGGCAGCTCTTGCCGGTGTGGTCCAGGGTTTCCATGACGGCCTCTCTTGGGTCAGCGCACGAGGATCGTGTGGGGGGCGCGGTCGGTGACGACGCCGATGACGGCGGCGGGCAGGGGTGCCCCGGCGGCTCGCCGCTCGGCGGCGAGGGCGGCGACGTAGGCGTCCGCCTCGGCGCGCGGCAGCGCGGCCAGCAGCCCGCCGGAGGTCTGGGCGTCGAACAGCACTTCCTGGACGCCGAACGGCACCCCCGGCGCGAACACCAGGCCGTTGTCCTCGGCGAAGGTGCGGTTCCGCTGGGCGGCTGCGGTGAGGTAGAACTCCTCGGCGAGTCGGCGGACGCCGGGCACCAACGGCAGCGTCAGCGTGTCCAGCGTCGCCGAGTAGGCCGAACCGAGCATCTCGACGAGGTGCCCGGCCAGGCCGAAGCCCGTCACGTCGGTGACCGCGTGCACGTCGCGCTCGTGGAGGAGGGCCGCGGCGCGGAGGTTGAGTTCGACCATCGACGCGACCGCCGCCTCGAAGGAGCCGGCGGGGGCGGCGTCCATCCGGTGCGCGGCGCAGGCGATGCCGACGCCGAGCGGCTTGGTCAGCACCAGGGCGTCCCCGGGCAGCGGGGTGTCGTTGCGCCACAGGCGGTCGGGGTGGACCGTGCCGCTCACCGACAGGCCGTACTTGATCCCGTCGTCGGTGATCGAGTGTCCGCCGGCCAGGGACGCCCCCGCCGCGGCGACGCGCTCGGCGCCGCCGGCCAGGATCGCGCCGAGGAGGTTGAGGTCGCCGTCCTCGGGGAACGCGACGATGTTGAGCGCGGTGCGCGGGACGCCGCCCATGGCCCAGACATCGGAGAGGGCGTTGGTGGCGGCGATCTGGCCGAAGGTGTAGGGGTCCTCGACGACCGGGGGGAAGAAGTCGAGGGTGTGCACCAGCGCGAGGTCGTCGGTGAGCCGCAGCACGGCGGCGTCGTCGGCGGAGTCGAAGCCCACCAGCAGGTCGGGATCGGTCGGCCGGGGGAGCTTGGACAGCACGCGCGCGAGCGCCCTGGGGCCCAACTTCGAGGTGCACCCGCCCCCGGTGCAGAACAGCTGGGACGCGGCGGCGCTCGGCTCCGTTGGCATGGGCTCTCCTGTGGCGTAGTGCATTGAAATGGTAGTCGACGGACGGTCGGGAGACGTCACGGCGCCCCGCTGGGCTCGCGCCGGCGGCGTCCCGCGTGCCCGCAGGGGCAGTCGTGGGGGAGATGGTGCGGGCAGTCGCACCCGGCCCGACGGCAGCCACCCCGTGGCAGGTGCCCCCACCGCTCGTGGGCGGCCTGGCGGCTCATGCCGGTGGCGTCCCCGATCTGTGCCCACGTGGCCCCCGCCGAACGGGCGGTCAGCACGGCGTCCCCGAGTCGGTCCTGAGCCGCGCGGAGCTCCGCGTAGGCCCGGTCCAGGTTCTGGAGGGCGGTGTCGACGGTCGGCACCGACAGCCCGATCGCCGGCTCGATCATGGCGTCCGCTGCCGGGCGAGCAGGATGTTGAGGATCTCGACGTCGGTGCTGCGCATCCCCTTGCTGGCCATCGCCCCCACGTTGCGGATGGTCTCGTCGGCGTTGCGGCCCACGATGCCCTGGCACGGGTCGAACACGATGCCGCGCTGGGCCAGCTGGACTGCGGAGACCGCGTTCTCGACCGCGATCGAGATCTTCGAGGCGCAGGACGCCTTCGCGCCGTCGCACACCATGCCGCCCGTGGTGGCGATGGTGTTGACGACGGTCGCGTCGATCTGCTCGGCGGAGAGGCCCAGCAGGCGGGCGATGCCCGCCCCGGCGGCGGCCGCGGCGGTGACGACGCCACAAAAGGCCGACAGGCGTCCGATGTACTGCTTCTGGTAGATCCCGACCAGGTTCGACACCAGCAGCGCCCGGTGCAGGTCGTCTTCGGACGCCCCGAGGTCGCGGGCGTACACGACCACCGGGATGGACACCGTCATGCCCTGGTTGCCGGAACCCGAGTTGATCATCACCGGCATGCTCGACCCGCCCATCCGGGCGTCCGCCCCGGCGGCAGCGAGGGCGCGGGCGCGCACCTTGGTGACGGTGTTGTCGTTGAACTCCAGCAGGGTCCGCCCGACGGACGCGCCGTAGTGGCCGCGTAGCCCCTCTTCCGCGATCGCCATGTTCGCCTCCACCTGCCGCCGAAGGGTCGCGCGCAGGCGGGGGCGGGCGTCCAGGTCGACCGCGGCGGCGAACCGAAGGATGCTCGCCATCGTCAACTCCGGTTCGGGGGCAGCGTCCTCGTCCGGGGCTGGTGGCCGCGGCTCGGTCTCGGGTGCTGGTTCGCCGGCAGTGTCGCGTGCCGGCAGCGGCCGGCCGTTGCGGGTGATCGAGCGGAACAGGGTGTGGTCGTCGCGAAGTTCCACGGTCGCCTCGTCGGCGCCCGCGCGCACCTGGGCCAGGATGTAGAGGCCCTCGATGTCCTCGACGAGCCGGACGGTGATCGCCTGATCGTCCACCAGGGCCCGGGCGCGCTCGATGTCGGCGGGGGTGATGTGCTGGAGCGCCTCCAGGCCGGCGTCCGGGTCGCCCCCGACGAGGCCGAGCGCGGCGGCGATCTGGATCCCCGCGAGGCCGTGGGAGTTGGGCACGATGACGCTCGCCGCGTTCTTGATGATGTTGCCGCTGCACAGCACGGTCGTCTGCTCGGGCAGGACGCCCAGCACGGCACGTGCCTTGGCGGTGGCGAGCGCGATCGCGATCGGCTCGGTACAGCCCAGCGCGGGGATCACCTCGCGCAACAGCAGCGCCTCGAATGCATCCTGGGTTGGCTGGTCCATGGTGCCGGTCCCTCGCGTGCTCTGGCGGGAGCTCAGTGGCCGCAGCCGTGGTCGCCGTGCTCGTGCCCGGCGCAGTCGGAGCCCCTGTCGACCAGAGCGCCCGCCAGGTAGCGCGCGACGGCGTCGTCGGCCGGCCCGCTCGCGCCGGCGATGACCTCGATGCCGTGGCCGGTGAACCGATTGATGGCCCCGGTGCCGATCCCGCCGACGATCACGACGTTCACCCCCAGCCCGGCGACGAAGTCGGGCGGGAAACCGGCGTCGTGGCCGGGGTTGGTCACCTCCTGGACCGACTGAACGGCCCCGTCGGCGACGTCGTAGACGCGGTAGAGGGGGCAGCGGCCGAAGTGCTGGGCGACCTCGGCCTCCTCGGTGGCCACGGCGATCCGGGTCATGGTGGTTCCTTTCGTTGCGATGTTCAGTGATGGGCAGGGGCGCCGGTGAGGTGCTGCACGATCGCCTCGAAGACCGAGCGGATCGAGCCTCCGCCCGTCGTGCAGCGCGTCGAGGACGTGGCAGTGCCTCCGTTGTCAAGGTTACCTGACGAGCGTCAAGAATTCCTGACAGACTGGTCCCAAGGTCGCCGGAGAGCGGGCGACGCGATCCGGCGAAGTCCGGGAATACCCCATGGGGTATCTGGGTTGAGGAAGTACCGCATGCCCCTGCCGGGGCACAGACCGCGAAGGAGTACGTCATGTCACTGCACCTGGGCGATGTCGCCCCCGATTTCACGGCGGAGACGCAACTCGGCAAGATCACCTTCCACGACTGGAAGGGTGACTCCTGGGCGATCCTGTTCTCGCACCCCGCCGACTTCACCCCCGTCTGCACCACGGAGATGGGCCGCTTCGCCGAACTCGAGGACGAGTTCACCAAGCGCGGCGTCAAGCTGATCGGTCTGTCGGTCGACACGGTCGAGGAGCACCACAAGTGGATCCCCGAGATCGAGCAGTTCAAGGGCGGCGTCAAGGTCAACTACCCGATCATCGCGGACGCCGACAAGAAGGTGTCGCTGCTCTACGACATGATCCACCCCGCCCAGGGCGACTCCTCCTCGGTCCGCTCGGTGTTCGTGATCGACGGCGCCCACAAGATCCGGCTCATGATGATCTACCCCAAGTCGACGGGCCGGAACTTCGACGAGCTCATCCGCGTGGTGGACGCGCTGCAGAAGGCGGATGCGGACGCCTGCGCCACCGGCGCCGACTGGCGCCCCGGCGACAAGATCATCGTGCCGCCGACGGTTCCGACCGAGCAGGCGAAGGAGCAGTTCGCCGACGTGGACGTGATCTACCCCTACCTGCGCTTCGCCAGCGGCCGCAAGTAGCCCGGGACAGCCGACGCCCCGCCGAGGAGATCCTCGGCGGGGCGTCCGCCTGAGAGCGCGGGGCTACCGGACCTCGAGGTCGGGGAGGCCGCGCGGGATGTACCGCCCCGGCGGGAGGTCGGGCAGCGGCTCGCCGTCGGTCACCACGAGGCGTCCGCGCAGGAACACGTCGCGCACCTTGCCGGTCAGCTCGCGGCCCTCGTACTGGGAGTAGTCGGTGCCGTCGTGCATGGCGTCGTGCCGCACGGTCCACGTCCGGTTCGGGTCGAAGATCACCAGGTCGGCGTCCGAACCGGCGGCCACGACGCCCTTGCGCGGGAACAGCCCGAAGTAGCGGGCGGCGTTCTCGGCGGTGACGGCGACGAACCGCTCCGGGGTGATCTTGCCCGGGACGACCCCGTAGCTCCACAGCAGCGGGAGGCGCAGCTCGATGCCGGGGGCGCCGTTGGCGACCTTGTTGAAGGCCGTCGCGCGCGCCTTCTGCTCCTCGAGGGTGAACGAGCAGTGGTCGGTGCCCACGAAGTGGAGGTCGCCGTCGGCCAGCAGCCGCCACAGCCGATCGTTGTTCGAGGCGTCCCGCAGTGGCGGGCTCATCATGAACTTGCGGGCGTGCTTCTCGGCGGCCGGGTCGGCGACGCCGCCCACGGGCTCCGGGCCGTACTCGGAGTTGTCGGCCACCAGGTACTGCGGGCAGGTCTCCGCCGCATACCGGACGCCGCGGGCGCGGTAGTCCTTCACGACGTCGAGGGTGCCCGCGCTGGACACGTGCACCACGTACACGGGGGCGTCCGCGGTCTGGGCGATGAACCCCAGCCGGTAGGCCGCCTCCCACTCCGACTCCTCGGGGCGGGTGTGCTGGTGGTACCAGGACGCCGTGTGTCCGGCGGCGAGTTCCTCGGCGACCCGGGCCGCGATGACGGTGCCGTTCTCGCAGTGGAACCCGACGGTGACCCCCAGCTCACGCGTCGCGCGCAGCGCCTGCAGGATCTGGTCATCGGTCACCATCATCGAGCCGTAGTAGCCCATGTACATCTTGAACGAGGTGACCCCCGCCTCGACGAGGGCCGGCAGTTCGTCGACGAACTCGGGCTTCCACTCGGTGAACGCGAGGTGGAACGCGTAGTCGGAGACGGCGCGGCCGTCGGCGAGCCGGTGCCAGTGCGCCAGGCCCTCGGTCGGCGACTCGCCGTGGAACTGGGTCGCGAAGTCGACCATCAGGGTCGTCCCGCCGGCCAGCGCCGACCGGGTCCCGGTCACCCAGTCGTCGGCCGTCATCAGCCCGGGCCCGCAGTCGAGCTCCAGGTGCGTGTGGCTGTCGATGCCGCCGGGCAGGATCAGGCAGCCGGCGGCGTCCACGACCTGCTCGCCGGGGCGCGGCGCCAGGTCCCCCACCTCGGCGACGGTCTCGCCGTCGATGCGCACGGACGCCGCCCGCGACCCGCTCGGAGTCACGACCGTGCCGCCGCTGATCAGGATGCTCATGTCGAAGCTGACCTCTCTGAACCGGCGCGTGCGCCTTTGAGTACCAGGAGTACTCAAAGGCGCACGCGCTGTGCTGGTGGGGTGTCGCCCTACATCGACTTCCAGATCTCGGCCGCGCGGGCGGTCGAGCGGGCGTCGATCTCGGCTTCGTCGATCTTGGTGAACTGGCGGTCGCGGTAGACCCACTCCCCGTTGATCATCGTGTCGACCACCATCGAGCCGTGCATGCCGAAGATCGCGTGGCCCCACAGGTTCGAGCCGTTGAACGGCGTGAACGGGCGGTAGTCCATCGTGATCAGGTCGGCGTGGTAGCCCGGCTTGAGCTTGCCGACGCCCTTGTCGAAGAACTTGCCGCAGATCTCGGCGTTGTTCACGAACAGCATGCTGCCGGCCTCCATGAAGCCCAGCGTCGGGTCCTGGTTCTCGTGCGGCGGCACGATGGCGGCGACCTTCAGGGACTCGAGCATGTCGGGGGTGTAGGCGTCCGTGCCGAGGCCCAGGCGCATGCCGCGCTTGATCCAGTCGGCCGTGTTGGCCAGGCCCACGGCGTTGTTCATGTTCGACTCGGGGTTGTGGACCACGTTGGTGTCGGTCAGCACGAGCTGCTCGGCCTCACGCGTGTTGATGTGCACGCAGTGCACGGCGATCGTCTCCGGGCCGAGCATCCCGAGCTCGGCGAACCGCTCGACGATCGGCTTGCGGTAGCGCGCCATCGAGTCGACCACGTCGGGACGCCCCTCCGCGACGTGCACGTGGTAGCCGCCCTTGACGCCCTCCTTGGCCGCCACGCACTTCTCCAGGGAGTCCTGCGAGAGGGTGAAGGAGGCGTGGAGGCCGAACAGGCCCTTGATCATGTCCGAGTCGTCGGAGTTCGCCCACTTCATGAACTCGACGTTCTCGGCGATCTCACGCTCGAGGATGTCGGCCCCGTCCCGGTCGGACACCTCGTAGCACAGCGAGGCGCGGATGCCGATCTTCTTGGCGGCCTCGGCCATCGTGAAGAGCGACCCGGACGCCGCGTGCGGGCTCGAGTGGTGGTCGATCACCGTGGTCACGCCGTACTGGATCGACTCCTTGAACGTCGTGTAGGCGTTCAGTTCGACGTCCTCCGGCGTCAGCAGGCGGTCGAGCCGCCACCACATGTTCTCGAGCACCTCGAGGAAGTTGCGCTGCGGCATGCTCGGAGCGCAGCCCCGGGCGTAGGCGCTGTAGGCGTGGGTGTGGGTGTTGATGAAGCCCGGCATGATGACCCGGCCCTGGGCGTCGAAGAACCCGGCGTCCGGGTAGGCCTTCCGCATCTCGGCCGTGGGGCCCACGGCCTTGACCTCGCCCCCGTCGACGACGACGGCGCCGTCGGCGAAGAAGGGGTTGGCGGAGTCGAGGGTGAACAGTCGGCCGTTGCCGATGATCTGCATGGGTGCGCTCACTTTCCGGCGGGAGCCGACAGGAGGTAGGCGTACTCGGCCTCGAGGGCCGTCAGGATGCGGGCCAGGTCGGCCGGCAGCTTGGCGTCCGCGGAGGACGCGATGTCGGTCACCTCGCCGCCGGGCAGGCGGACGGTGTAGCCGCCGTCGGCCTTGGCCAGGAAGCCGACGTTCGTGGACTCCTCGAAGTCCTCGTGGGTCCAGAACGTGGTGACCTTGTCCTTGTAGGGGCGGCCGGCGTGCGGGCAGAACGTGCCGCAGTTGCCGCACTCGTTGCACAGGCCGTCGATGTGGACGATCTGGAACGGGTCGCTGAACCCACCCACCTTGATGGCCACGTTGGCGCGGTTCGGGCAGACCTCGGTGCAGACCTCGCAGATGTCCTGGCAGGTGAGGCAGCGCGAGCCCTCGTCCTTGCCGGGCAGCGGCTTGATGAGCAGGGCCCGCTTGGCGCGGATCGGCTCGACCGGCTGGTGGACCGTGGGGTGCGGCCGGTCGTAGTCGGCGGTGACGCCGACGTCCCGCAGGATCGCCCGGGCCGCGACCTTGGCGTCCGCGATCGCCTGGACGACGGTGGACGGGCCGAGGCGGCCGTCGCCGATCACGTAGACCTTGGGCTTGCTGCTCTGGAAGTCGGCGTCCAGGACGGCGCGGCCGCGGTCGTCCAGGGCCAGGCCGTTGCGGACGTAGGGCTCGGTCTGGATCGTCGCGCCGGTGGCGCCGATGACGGTGTCGGCCTCGATGTCGACGAACTCGCCGGTGCCCTCGATGCCGCGGCGCTTGCCGGGGACGATGGGGGCGAGCTTCATCTTCTCGCAGTGCAGCACCTTGCCGTCGTAGCTGATCGGCGCGACCATCTCGATGATCTCCAGGCCCTCGGCGCGGACGTCGTTGACCTCCTCCTGGGTGGCCGGCATGTTGGGCTCGTTGCGGCGGTACACGATGAACGCCTTCTCGACGCCCTCGGTGCGGGCGGCCGTGCGGACGCAGTCCATCGCGACATCGCCGGCGCCGACCACGGCGACCTTCTTGCCGACCTTGGCGCCGCCCTCGTTCCAGGCCTCCCACAGGAAGTCGAGCGCGTCGACGACCAGCTCCTGGCCCTCCTTGACGGGGTTCATGCCGCGGCCCCACGAGCCGGTGGCCACGACGACGTGGCTGTAGGTCTTCCGCAGCTCGTCGACGTCGTAGTTCGGGTCGCAGTTGAAGTGGAAGTTCACGCCGAGGTCGGTGGCCAGGGCGAAGTCGCGCATGATCTGCTCTTCGCTGATCCGGAACTTCGGGATTATGTACTTCACGATGCCGTACGGGCCGTCGAGCTTCTCGAAGACGTCCACCTCGACGCCGTTGCGGCGCAGGAAGATCGCCGCGCCGATGCCGGCCGGGCCCGCGCCGATGATGGCCACCTTCTGGTCCGTCACCAGCGCCGGGGCGACCTGGGCCTTGCTGAAGGCGTCCTGGGCGTGGTCGGAGGCGACCAGCTTGACCTGGCGGATGTGGATCGACTGCTCGTAGTCGAGCCGGGTGCAGTGCTCGCGGCAGTTCTGGGCGCAGAGCACGCCGTTGATCGTCGGGGCGGTGTTGTCGAGGGCGATGACCTTGAAGGCCTCGTCGTACCGACCGGCCGCGGTCAGCGTCAGGTACTCGGGGATCTGCTGGTGGATCGGGCAGCCGCCGTCCTCACAGGGCGCCTTGAAGCAGTCGGTCAGCGGCAGCGGCGAGGAGGTCTTCCGGCTCGGGAACTTCTCGCGGAAGCGCTTGTGGTAGGCGGGATCGGCGAAGATCCCCTCGACGGTCTCGCGGAGCAGGGCGACGTCGATCGGGCCGGCGTCCGTCATGATCGCCGCGGACAGCTCGGCGAGCTGCTGGAAGCGCTGCGGGCCGCCGGGCTTGAGCACCGTGGACGCCACCGTGATCGGCTGGATGCCCGTGGCGAGGACCCGCTCCAGGTTGAGGGCGTCCACGCCGCCGGAGTAGGAGATCGGCAACTGGCCGTCGAAGGCCTCCGAGAGCTTCAGAGCCAGCGACATCGAGAGGATCAGCAGCGAGCGGCCCGACATGTACATCTCCTCGGACGGCAGCTCGCCGGCCTTCACCTCGACGGGGAAGGTGTTGGTGAGCTTGACGCCGAAGCGAAGGCCGCGCTCGGCCGCGGTCGCCCGGAGGCGCTGCAGCATCGGGACGGCGTCGGAGAACTGGAGGTCGGCCTTGAAGTGGTGGTCGTCGAAGGAGATGTAGTCGTAGCCGAGGCGGTCGAGCGCGGAGCGCGCGTACTCGTAGCCGAGCATCGTCGGGTTGCACTTGACGAACGTGTTGAGGTTCTTCTCGGTGAGCAGGTAGTGCGCGATCGACTCGATCTCGCCGGCGGGGCAGCCGTGCAGCGTCGACAGCGTGACGGAGTTCGAGATCTGCGTGGGGATGGCCGCGAGATCCTCGGCCGTGAAGTTCTGGAACTCACCCAGGTGGGCCTCGAGCCAGGAGTAGCACTCGTTCCAGACGGCGGTGCGGCTGGCGTCCTTGAGGCCCTCGATGTAGTTGTCGATCTTGGGCAGCTTGATGCCCTCGAGGTCGTAGCCGACGCTCATGTTGAAGGCGACGTCCCCGACCCAGCCGATGCCGAGCTCCTTGCCCCAGAAGGCGCACAGGAACCAGGCCCGCACGTACTCGTCGAAGGCCTCCTCGACGGTCAGCTCGGTCGACCACTCGCAGTTGTAGCCCTCGTCCATCATCTCGATGCAGGGCTTGGCGACGCAGGCCCGCAGCTCGGCGCCGTCCATCTTCTGCACGGTCTTGAGCTCCATGAACCGGGCCCCGGTCAGGTAGCACACGAGGATGTTGTTCGACAACTGAGTCGACGGGCCGGCCGCCGGGCCGACCGGGTTGGCGATGCGGTCGCCGAAGGAATCGACGATCGTCGTGGTGCCCTGCGGGCGCCAGAACTTCGACGTGTGCGCGCCGAAGATGGCCCCGTCGTGCGCGAGTTCGGCGCGAGCCCACGCCATGAGGTGATCGAAGGACAGAGGTCGCATCAGGTCGCTCATCAGGAAAAGCCTCTCCGTGCCACAGAACCGATAATCTTCGAACGCGGCGGGATCGTCGACGCGAGGCGGGCTCCGGCGCTGGTGCCAACCTCGAGGACGAGAACCCGCTTGGGGGCCCGTGGGGTCGCGTGCCCCCGCAGCGCGTTTCAACGGCCACTCTACGGGTCGAACGGGCGGAGCGCCGGTACTTTGGCCAAAGTTAAGGCGTCAGTGGGCTGAATGCCCGGGCGCGCTCACTTGCCTGTAAAAGCGTCAGCCCGACTCTCGGTCGGGATAGGATGAGGCGACTCGAGCGGTGATCGGGGCGCTGCCGCCCCCGTTCACCCGGCGGCCCAACCGGCCGTCCGACTCACTGGTGACCGGCGCGGCATGGCCGGCCACGAAGGTGAAAACACCTAGCCAGGAGGGCATTACATGCAGTTCGATCAGAAGTGGTCGACGATGGATGGCAACGAGGCCGCCGCCAGGGTGGCCCACGCGCTGAGCGAAGTCGTCGCGATCTACCCCATCACCCCCAGTTCGCCGATGGCCGAATACTGCGACGCCTGGAGCGCCGCCGGCCGGACGAACATCTGGGGCAGCATCCCCGAGGTCGTGGAGATGCAGTCCGAGGGTGGCGCGGCGGGTGCGCTGCACGGCGCTGTCACCAAGGGCGTGCTGGGCACGACGTTCACCGCCTCGCAGGGCCTCCTGCTGATGGTGCCGAACATGTTCAAGATCGCCGGTGAGCTGACCCCGGCCGTCATCCACGTCGCCGCCCGCGCGCTGGCCACCCACGCGCTCTCGATCTTCGGCGACCACTCCGACGTCATGCTGTGTCGCGGCACGGGCTGGGCCATCCTCGGCGCCACCAGCGTCCAGGAGGCGCACGACTGCGCGCTCGTCGCCCACGCGGCGACCCTGCGCTCGCGCATTCCGTTCCTGCACTACTTCGATGGCTTCCGCACGAGCCACGAGGAGAACAAGATCGCGCTGCTGAGCAACGACGACCTGCGCGCCCTCGTGCGTGAGGAGGACGTGATCGCGCACCGCCTCCGTGGGCTCACGCCCGATCGTCCGATGCTGCGCGGCACCGCGCAGAACCCGGACGCGTTCTTCCAGGGCCGCGAGGCGTCCAACCGGTTCTACGACGCCGTCCCCGGCATCGTGCAGGAGTGCTTCGACGAACTCGCCGAGCGCACCGGCCGCCGGTACTCGCTCGTCGAGTACTACGGCGCCGAGGACGCCGAGCGCGTCATCGTCATCATGGGCTCCGGCTGGGGCACCACCCAGGAGGCCATCGACGAGCTCAACGCCCGGGGCGAGAAGGTCGGCGCGCTCAACGTCCGCCTGTACCGGCCGTTCCCGGTCGAGGCGTTCATGGCGGCCCTGCCCCGCACCGTCAAGAGCATCGCGGTGCTCGACCGGGTCAAGGAGCCGGGCGACGCCGGGCAGCCGCTGCACGAGGACGTCGTGCTCAGCCTGTTCGAGAACGCGGACGCCCTCCCGGCCATGCCGCGGGTCATCGCCGGCATCTACGGCCTCGGCTCGAAGGACTACACCCCGGCGATGGCGGCCGCGGTCTACGCCGAGCTCGCCAAGGACGCCCCGAAGAAGCGGTTCACCGTCGGCGTCAACGACGACGTGACCCACCTCTCGCTCGACTACGACTCCTCCTTCAAGCCGGACCTGGGCGTCATCACCGCCGTCCTGTACGGCCTGGGCTCCGACGGCACCGTCGGCTCCTCCAAGAACACCGTCAAGATCATCGGCTCCGACCCCGGCCGGTACGCGCAGGGCTACTTCGTCTACGACTCCCGGAAGTCCGGCTCGTCCACGGTCAGCCACCTCCGCTTCGGCGACAAGCCGATCAACTCGGCGTACCTGATCGACGAGGCCGACTTCGTGGCCGTCCACCAGTTCGGCCTGCTGACCCAGATGCCGACGCTGGACATCGCCAAGCGGGGCGCGAAGGTGCTCATCAACTCGCCGTTCCCGGCTGACGAGACCTGGGCCGAGCTGCCCGTCGAGGTGCAGCAGATCATCCTGGACAAGGGGCTCGAGGTCTACGTCATCGACGCGCAGGCCGTGGCCCACAAGGTCGGCATGGGCAAGCGCATCAACACCGTCATGCAGCCGTGCCTCTTCTACCTCTCGGGCATCGTGGCGCAGGACGCGGCCATCGCCAAGATCAAGAAGTCGATCGAGGACACCTACGGCCGCAAGGGCCGGGTCATCGTCGAGCGCAACTGGGCGGCCATCGACTCCGCCATCGAGGCGCTGCACAAGCTCGAGATCCCGGGCCAGGTGGTCGGTTCCCAGCACCGGATGCCGCCGGTGCCCGACTCGGCGCCCGACTTCGTCAAGACCGTCACGCAGAAGATGCTGTTCGGGCTGGGCGAGGAGATCCCGGTCTCCGGCATGCCGATCGACGGCACCTGGCCGACCGCCACCGCCCAGTACGAGAAGCGGGGCATCGCCGAGGAGATCCCGATCTGGGACCCCAGCCTGTGCATCGACTGCGGCAAGTGCGCGATGGTCTGCCCGCACGCGGCCATCCGCATCAAGGTCATGCCGACGGACGCCCTCGAGGGCGCCCCGGAGTCCTTCAAGTCCAAGGACTACCGCGACCGCACGTTGGCCGGCCACAAGCTGGTCGTCCAGACCGCGCCCGACGACTGCACCGGCTGTGGCGTCTGCGTCGACACCTGCCCGGCGATGAGCAAGACGCAGGTCAAGCACAAGGCCATCGACATGGAGAACCGCCTCGTCCACCTGGATGCCGAGCGGGCCAACTGGGACTTCTTCCTCGGCATCCCCGAGGTGAAGCGCGACCTGGTGCGTCACGACCAGGTCAAGGGGGTCGCCCAGCTCCAGCCACTGTTCGAGTTCTCGGGCGCCTGCTCCGGCTGCGGCGAAACCCCGTACGTCCGGACGTTGACCCAGCTGTTCGGCGACCGGATGCTCGTCGCGAACGCCACTGGCTGCTCCTCGATCTACTCCGGCAACCTGCCCACGACGCCCTACGCCGTGGACGCCGCCGGCCGCGGCCCCGCCTGGAGCAACTCCCTGTTCGAGGACAACGCCGAGTTCGGCCTGGGCATGCGCCTGGCCTGGGAGCAGCAGCACGCCGAGGCGCGCCGCTACGTCGCCGAACTGCGGGACGCCATCGGCGCCGACCTCGCCGATGCCCTGCTGGCCGCCGACCAGTCCACCGAGCCGGGCATCTTCGCCCAGCGCGAGCGGGTCGCCCAGCTCAAGGAGGTCCTTCCGGGCATCGAGGGCGCCAAGGCCCGCGCCCTGGAGAGCCTGGCCGACGAGCTCGTCGCCAAGTCGGTGTGGATCATCGGCGGTGACGGCTGGGCCTACGACATCGGCTACGGCGGCCTGGACCACGTCCTGGCCTCCGGCGTCAACGTCAACATCCTGGTGCTCGACACCGAGGTGTACTCGAACACGGGCGGCCAGTCGTCCAAGGCGACCCCGCGCGGCGCGGTGGCCAAGTTCGCCACCGCCGGCAAGGTGACCGGGAAGAAGGACCTCGGCCTGATCGCCCAGACCTACGGCAACGTCTACGTGGCCCAGGTCGCGATGGGCGCCAACCAGCAGCAGGTCGTCCGGGCGATGCTCGAGGCCGAGGCCTGGGACGGCCCGTCGCTGATCATCGCGTACTCGACCTGCATCAGCCACGGCATCGACATGGAGACGTCGATGACGCACCAGGGCGAGGCGGTGGCGTCCGGCTACTGGCCGCTGTACCGGTTCCGTCCGTCGGAGGACAAGAACGCCAAGCCGCTGCAGCTCGACTCGAAGGCGCCCAACGGCAAGGTCGAGGCCTACCTGGCCAGCGAGCCCCGGTTCGCCATGCTCAAGCGGTCCGATCCCGCGCGGGCGGAGGCGCTCTGGAAGCGTGCGCACGCCGACGTGGAGGAGCGTTGGCGCTACTACAGCCAGATGGCGGCCGTCGAGCGGGCGCTCACCGTCGATGGCGCCCACGGCGCCGATGCCCCTGCTGAACACACGGAGAAGTGAGAGATGTCCACCGCACCTGATCTGTCCACCACCTACCTCGGGCTCTCGCTGTCCGGGCCGGTCATCGCCTCCTCGGGTCCGCTGACCCGCGACGTGGAGTCGATGCTCAAGCTGGAGGCCGCCGGCGCCGCCGCGGTCGTGTTGCCGAGCCTCTTCCAGGAGGAGGCCGAGGCCGAGGAGATGCAGGCCTACGAGTTGGCCGAGTTGGCCGACGGGTTCGCCGAGTTCGCCTCGGCGCCCCTGCCGGAGCAGGAACTCGACAACGTGGGCACCGGCGTGCACCTGCGCCGCCTGCGCCATGCCAAGGAGGCCCTCAAGATCCCCGTGATCGCGAGCCTCAACGGCAAGGACGTCGGCGGCTGGGCCCACTACGCCAAGGAACTCGAGGACGCCGGGGCGGACGCGCTGGAGCTGAACCTCTACCGCGTGAACGCCAACCCTTTGGTCACCGCCAAAGAGGTCGAGGACATCTACGTGCGGATCGTCGCCGCCGTGCGCGCCGAGATCAGCATCCCGATGGCCGTCAAGGTGTCGAGCCACTTCACCGCCTTCAGCCACTTCGCCAGCCGCCTCGTCGGGGCGGGCGCGGACGCCCTCGTGCTGTTCAGCGGCCTCTACGGCACCGACATCGACCTCGCCGCCCGGCAGATCAAGCCGTCGGTCCCGCTGACGACGTCCGACCGGGTGCGGCTGCCGATGCGGTGGATCGGGATCTTGGACGCCCAGCTGCCCGACACCGATCTCGCCGCGACCTCGGGCCTCCACACCTGGGAGGACCTGGCCAAGCTGCTGCTGGTGGGCGCGGACGTCGCCTGCACCACCTCGGCGGTCATCAAGAACGGCCCGGCGGCCATCACGCGGATGCTCGAGGGGCTCTCGGCTTGGATGACCGAGTACGAGTACGAGTCGGTGGCTCAGCTGCGCGGCAGCATGAACCAGCGGTCCGCCGCGGATGCCGGCGCCTACGAGCGTGACGTCTACATCAAGACGATCACGTCGACGCCCGTCATCCTCTGACGCGTCGCACGCCACCGGCCCCGGGTGCGCTGAGCGCCCGGGGCCGGTGGCGTGTCCGGGCGGCGGCGTCAGGCCGTGGGCGGGTCGGGCTCGTCGGCGTCCGCGCCGGTGCCCAGGTGGCCGCACTCGACCAGCCGGTGCGGCGTCCGGGCGAAGTAGTCCCGGGCGCCGCGGTCGCCGACGGCGGCCGCAGCGACGGCGTCCCAGTGGTCGCGGCCGATGACGACGGGGTGGCCGGGGCGTCCGCGGTAGGCGGCGCGGCCGAGCGTTCCGGGATCGGCGCCGCAGGCGGCCAGCACGTGTGCGCAGATCGCCGTGCGGACGTCGGGAAGGTCCACTAGCGTGACGAGGGCGGCGGTCGCAGCGGTGCGGCGCGCCGCGGCCAGCCCCGCTCGCAAGGAGGCGCCCATGCCGGTGTTCCAGTCGGACGCCTCCGCGAGCGCCAACCAGGGCTGGGGCGCGAGTTCGGCCCGGACCCGAGGGGCCTCGGCGCCGACGACCGCGATGACCTGGGGGCAGCCGGCCTCGTGCACCCAGGCGCAGACGCGGGCGAGCGGGATGGCGTCCGGGGTGGCCAGAGGCCCGATGAGAGCCTTCGGTCCGCCCATGCGGCGGCCGGCGCCGGCGGCGAGGACCAGGCCCAGGACGAAGCCGGACGCCTCACACCTCGGCTTCGAGGCTGCCATAGGCGACGGGGTTCTGGCTCGCGTTGTCCAGCGGGTCGGCCTGGCCGATCAGCGGGTGGTCGGGCAGGGGGCTGCCGATGATCGCGAGCCGGTCGCCGTGGATCGTGACGCCGTCGATCGTGCCGACCAGGCGGATGATGCCGGCGTGGGCGATCAGCAGCAACTGCGAGGCGATGACGCGGTCGGGCTGCATGCGCCAGACGCCGCGGCCGCGCTGCCACAGCTCGTTGGCGGAGGCGCCCTCCCGATACCCGACCCGTTCGCGGCCGAGGGCGTCGTTCACCACGGCTGGGTGGTCGGCGCCGAGCCGGACCCGCACGACGTTCAGCTCCTCACGGTCGGCCTCGTGGTAGTCGACGAGGCCGGTCTTGCCCAGCAGGCGGCGTTCGTTGGTGCGCTTGGACTGGGCCGACGAGGTCAGCACCCCGGCGATGATGGCCTGGTGCTGCCAGTCGAGGGCGTCCCAGCGGGCGCCGAAGCTGCTCGCGGCGGCGTCCTCGCCGGTGATGCCGTGGCCGGCGATGTCCGCGCAGATCCCGAGGAACGCGCGGTCGACGCTGGACAGGATGTTCCGCTCGGCGAGCTCGGCCACCCGGTCCCAGTCGACGTTCTCGGCGCTGGAGTCGGTGTGGACGTAGCCGGCGATCTTGGACAGGACGGAGGGCGAGCTGACCAGGATGGCCGCCGCGTCCTGCTCGGAGTGCCGCGAGTGGAGAGGCATGCGGAGCATTCTAGCTATTCACCCCCCGGGTTGCCGTGAGGCTGTTAGACTTTGGCAAGAGTAGAGCCTGTGTTTCGGGAAGTATTCACCCGATGGCGGTGCGGGCCCCCCGGCCGTCACGATCAACGCGAAGGAGCGGCACACGATGGATTTCCAGAGCAACCTCGCCAAGCTCGACGGCTTGGACTTCAAGGGGCTGTACCAGGACGACTTCTTCCTGACGTGGGACAAGAGCGAGGACGAGATCAAGGCAGTGCTCGCCGTCGCCGACGCCCTGCGTGCGCTGCGTGAGAACAACAAGTCCGCCCGGATCTTCGACTCCGGCTTGGGCATCTCGCTGTTCCGCGACAACTCGACCCGGACGCGCTTCTCGTACGCGTCGGCCTGCAACTTCCTCGGCCTCGAGGAGCAGGTCTTCGACGAGGGCAAGTCCCAGGTCGCCCACGGCGAGACCGTGATGGAGACCGCGAACATGATCTCCTTCATGGCCGACGTCATCGGCATCCGCGACGACATGTACATCGGCAAGGGCCACACCTACATGAAGGCCTTCTCCGACTACGTGAAGATGGGCTACGAGGAGGGCGTCCTCGAGCAGCGTCCGACGATCGTCAGCCTGCAGTGCGACATCGACCACCCGACCCAGGCGATGGCCGACCTGCTGCACCTGTCCCACGAGTTCGGTGGGCTGGAGAACCTCAAGGGCAAGAAGCTCGCCATGACGTGGGCCTACTCGCCGTCCTACGGCAAGCCGCTGTCGGTGCCGCAGGGCATGATCGGCCTCATGTCGCGCTTCGGCATGGACATCGTCCTGGCCCACCCCGAGGGCTACGACACCATGCAGGAGCCCCGCGACGTCGCCGCCAAGTTCGCGGCCGAGACCGGCGGCTCGTTCCGCGTCACCAACGACATGGCGGACGCCTTCGAGGGCGCCGACATCGTCTGCCCGAAGTCCTGGGCCCCCTTCGCCGCCATGGAGGAGCGCACCGAGCTCTACGGCAACGGTGACCACGCCGGCATCAAGGAGCTCGAGCAGCGCCTGCTCAAGCAGAACGCCGAGTTCAAGGACTGGACGACCACCGAAGAGATGATGGCCAAGACGAAGGACGGCAAGGCGCTGTACATGCACCCGCTGCCCGCCGACATCACCGGCCTGTCCTGCAAGGAGGGTGAGGTCGAGGAGTCGGTGTTCAGCCGCTACCGCGTCCCCATGTACAAGGAGGCCAGCAACAAGCCGTACGCGATCGCCGCGATGATCTTCCTGATGAAGGTCGCCGATCCGGCGTCCAAGCTCGCCGAGCTGTGGAGCAACGGCAAGGACCGCTGGTCCAAGTAAGACGTCACAACCCAACTCATCGAGGAGACACACAGTTTCATGACCACCGAGATCGACTACGCCAAGGTCAAGGAAGTCGCGCAGAGCTATCGCGCCGACATGTCGGCCTTCCTCCGCGCCCTCATCAAGAACAAGGGCGGCTCCTGCGAGGAGGAGGCCAAGTCGCGCCTCATCGTCGCCGAGATGGAGAAGCTCGGCTACGACCGCACCCGCATCGACGGCCTGGGCTCCGCCATCGGCTACATCGGCAACGGCCCCAAGCTGATCTGCTTCGACGGGCACATCGACTGCGTGGGCGTCGGCAACATCGAGAACTGGAAGTTCGACCCGTTCGAGGGCTTCGAGGATGACGAGCTCATCGGCGGCCGGGGCGGCTCCGACCAGCTCGGCGGCGTCGTGTCCGCCGTCTACGGCGGCAAGATCGCCAAGGACTGCGGCCTGCTCGACGACCGGTTCACCTACATGGTGGCCGGCACCGTGCAGGAGGAGGACTGCGACGGCATGTGCTGGCTCTACCTCATCGAGGAAGAGAACGAGCGGCCCGACTTCGTCATCTCCACCGAGCCCACCGACCACGGCATCTACCGCGGCCACCGCGGCCGCATGGAGATCCGGGTCGAGGTCGACGGCGTGTCCTGCCACGGTTCGGCCCCCGAGCGCGGCGACAACGCCATCTACAAGATGGCCGAGATCCTGCTCGAGATCCGCGACCTGAACGATCGCCTGCACGTCGATCCGTTCCTGGGCAAGGGCACCGTCACCACGTCCGAGATCTTCTTCACGTCGCCGTCGCGCTGCGCCGTCGCCGACAGCTGCGCCATCTCCCTCGACCGTCGCCTGACCGACGGGGAGACCTGGCAGGGCGCCATCGAGGAGGTCAAGAACCTGCCCGCCGCCCAGAAGTACAACGCGCGCGTCTTCTGCTACGACTACAAGTCGGTCGCGTGGACGGGCAAGGAGTACGGGCAGCAGTGCTACTTCCCGACGTGGGTCATCCCGGAGGACAGCCCCGAGGTTCAGTCCGCGGTCGAGGTGCACCGTGGCCTGTTCGGCGAGCCCCGCGTCGACAAGTGGACCTTCTCGACCAACGGTGTCGCCATCGCCGGTCGGCACAAGATCCCGATGATCGGCTTCGGCCCCGGCAAGGAGGCTCAGGCTCACGCGCCGAACGAGCTGCAGTGGAAGGACGACCTCGTCCGCTGCGCCGCGCTGTACGCCGCGCTCGGCAAGGTCTACTGCGACCAGGTCGGCGACACGAAGACCGTGGTGACCCAGCTCTGAGCCTCGGAGCCGAGTCCTCCACAGCCAACGAACCGGGGCGGGCGGATCTCCGCCCGCCCCGGCCACTCACTCTCGACAGGAAGGAACGAGCACAGTGGCTCGCATTCTCGTCTCGCTCGGCGGCAACGCGCTGGGCGTCGATTTCGATGAACTGGTCCACACCGTCGGCGTGATCGCCGCGCCGGTCGTGGGCCTGCTGAAGGATGGCCACGAGGTCGTCGTGTGCCACGGCAACGGCCCCCAGGTCGGCATGATCAAGACCGACATCGACCTCGGCAAGGCGGGCCTCCAGGAGGGCCGCGTCATGCCGCTGTCGGAGTGCGTGGCGATGAGCCAGTCGTACATCGGCTACCACCTGCAGAACGCCATCGAGAACCAGATGGGCCGGCAGGGCGTCGAGGGCAAGGTTGTCACGACCGTCGTCTCGCGGTGCCTGGTGGACGCCAACGACCCGAACTTCTCCAACCCGACCAAGCCGATCGGTGCCTTCTTCAGCAAGGAGCAGGCCGACGCGATGACGGCCGAAGGCAAGACGATGATCGAGGACTCGGGTCGCGGCTACCGCGAGGTCGTCGCTTCCCCGATCCCGAAGATGATCCTCGAGAAGGACGCCGTCAAGGAGCTCGTGAGCGCCGGCCACGTCGTCATCGCGGGCGGTGGCGGCGGCATCCCGGTCGTGCGCGCCGCCGACGGCTGGACGAAGGCCATCGACGCCGTCATCGACAAGGACCGCACCTCGATCCTGCTCGCCGCCGACACCGACTGCGACGCGCTGGCCATCCTGACCGGGGTGGAGAAGGTCGCGATCAACTTCAACAAGCCCGATCAGCGCGACCTCGACCAGATCACGCTGGCCGAGTGCGAGCAGTACATCGCGGAGGGCCAGTTCCCGGCCGGCTCGATGCTGCCCAAGATCGAGGCCGCCATGGACTTCGTCAAGTCCGGCCCGAACCGCCGTACGCTCATCACGTCGCTCGACAAGCTGGTCGAGGGCCTGAAGGGCGAGACCGGCACCTGGGTCGTCGCCTGACGGTCCCGTTTGGTCCGCCCTCCGTGTGGGGGCGGGCGAACGGGTAGAGTCCAACCACTGTCGAACACAGCCATAGCCGCCTACCTGACAGGAGAACAACATGGCTTACGTGATCACGCTTCCGTGCGTGGACACCAAGGACAAGGCTTGCGTGGAAGAGTGCCCGGTCGACTGCATCTACGAGGGTGACCGCAGCCTCTACATCCACCCCGAGGAGTGCGTGGACTGCGGCGCCTGCGAGCCCGCCTGCCCCGTCCAGGCCATCTTCTACGAGGACGATCTCCCCGAGAGCGACATCGACTGGAAGGACGTCAACGCGGCCTTCTTCGCCGAGCTCGGCTCGCCGGGCGGCGCCGCCCGCGTGGGCGCCACGGGCTACGACGAGCCCCGCGTCGCCGCGCTGCCGCCCAAGGAGTGACCGCGGGCTGAAAGCCGCGTTCAACACAACCGGGCCCGCCCGCTCTCCCGAGCCGGCGGGCCCGGTGCTGTGTGGGAGCGGGAGCGGATCGGTGGTCCCCCCGTTCGCGTTCGCTCCGGTTGGTGGGGTTCGCTCCGGTTGCGGGGGCAGCGGATCGCGGGAACGGGAGCGGATCGGTGGGCCGCGTTCGGGCTTGGTCGCTCAGCGACGCTCCATGAGGCGGCGATAGAGGCGCACGGCGGCGTCCAGTTCGGTCAGGGCGACCGACTCGTTCTCTCGGTGCGCCGCGTGGAGGGCGCCGGGGCCGCAGATGACGACGTCCCGGACGCCGTGGCCCTCGCTCGCCCGGCGCAGCACCGTGCCGTCGGTCGTGCCCGCGAACACTCCGGGGGTGGGGTCGAGACCCTCGGCGTCCAGGGCCGCCTTGGCCTCGCCAACGAGGCCGGACGCCGCGGGCGTCCGCCAGCCCTCCCGCACGTCGACCACCGTGACGTCGACGTCGAGGGCCGGGTGGGCCGCGCGGAGGCGTCCGAGGGCGGCGTCGAGGCGGACCCAGACGTCGGCGGGGTCGTGGTCGGGGGCGAGGCGGGCGTCGATCGTCAGGGTGCAGGTGTCCGGGACGACGCAGGGCTCGACGCCGGCGCGGATCGCCAGGGGTCGCCAGAAGCTGGCGGGTGCGTCCGGGGCGGCGGTGGCGGTGAAGTCCTCGGCGTCGAGTTCGGCGACGAGGTCGGCGGCCAACTGGATGGGGTTGCGCCCCGACGCCTGCGACCCGTGTCCGGTCGCGCCGCGGAGGGTCAGCGTCGCCCAGGTGCGGCCACGCCCGGTGGTGCACAGGGTCAGGCCGGTGGGCTCGCCGACCACGACGTCGGCGTCGCGGGCGAGCAGCGGGTGGCCGGCGACGGCCTTGGCGCCGCCCATCAGATCCTCCTCGTCGGTGGTGAGGACCAGCAGAATGTCGCCGGGCGGCGTCCGGCCCTCCCGGTGTAGGTCGAGGGCCGCGGTGACCATCGCCGCGACGCCGCCCTTCATGTCGGCGGCGCCGCGACCGACTAGGCGTCCGTCCCGGATGAGCCCGGAGAAGGGGTCGACGGCCCAGCGGGCGCGTTCGGCGTTCGAGACTCCGACGACGTCGAGATGGCCGGTGAAGATCCGGGCCGGCGCCGCGCCGCGTCCGGGCAGCACCGCGACGAGGGCGTCGCCGTGGCCCGGAACCGGGACCCGCTCCACCGCGAGGCCGTGGGCGCCCAGGTGGGCGGCGAGATGGTCGGCGACCGGCTGCTCGCCGCCCGGCGGGTTGACGCTGGGGAGCCGGATGAGGGCGGCCGCGAGGTCGGCGACGGAGGAGACCATGGCCCCATTGTCGGACGGCCGTGCGTGCGGTGCGGGACTGGCAGGGGATCGCGGGCTCGCGCGGATTCGCTCCGGTTGCTGGCGTTGGCTGCGGTTGCAGGGGCAGGGGATCGCGGCGAGGGCAGGGGATCGCGGCGTGAGGCGTCAGGCCGAGCGACGCCCCTGCTCCAGAGCACCCCGCACGAGAGTGGCCAGGCGGTAACCATCCCGCGCCTCGGCCCAGCCCCACCGCACCACCCACCAGCCGGCCTGGCGGATCTGCTCTTCGCGGCGCTTCTCGCGCATGATGGCGTCCTCGGGGGTGTCCCCGGACGCGAGCAGGGCCCCGTACTTGCCCCTGCCGTCGCACTCGCCGACCAGGCGCTGGGCGGGCCAGGCGAAGTCGCACCGGGCGATGAAACTGCCGAGGTGGCGGATCTCGTACTGCAACTCGGGCGCCGGAATGCCCATCCGGTCGAACTGGACGCGGCTCAGCGACTCGGCCGGAGATTCGCTGCGACCGTCCGCGAACTCCGCGCAGCAACGGGCGCGGGGGCTGCCGGTGCGTCGCCGACCGCGAGCGACGGCGTCCATGAGTTCTGCCCTGGAGAGACCGGCGGCCAGCGCGGCGTCGCAGGTGATGACGCCCCACTCGAAGGGAAGTTCACGGGCGAGGTCGGCCGCCGTCCGGGCGAGCGAGGTCACACGGACGCCGTCGAGTTCGACGACTTCCTCGGCGTCGAGCGGCGCATTGACCAGATGGACGGGGCCGCGTCGGCGTCCATGGCCCCCGTCTGTCCTCGTGACCCGGACGCGCCCGAGCCAGCCGGCTTGCAGGGGCAGCCCGTGGAGTGCGGCGGCGGACGCGTGGCTGACGACGGCGTCCGGATGGAGGCCCGGCAGCGTCGCCCGCACCAACTGGAGGTGCTGAGCGCGGTCGTCGAGACCGATCGGCGGCGGCGCGTAACAACCGCGGCGCACCTGGACCAGCTCCCCCGTGGCTTTGGCGCGGCGGAGGGTCTGGTCGGTCCAGCCGCGCTCGATGAGTTGTCGACGCGGCCAGATGGGGGTGGGTTCTTGCGGCACGGGGCCAGTAGAGCAGCGCCGCGCGAAGTTCGGAATGGGGAGAACTCCCCATGTCAGGCGGCCAGTCCTCGGTTCGACCGGACGCCCCCGGCGCGGCCTGCGATCCGCTCCGGTTGTGGGGGTTCGCTGGCGTTGTAGGCGGAGCGGATCGCGGGAAGGGGGGCGGATTGCGGGAGGGGGGCGGGTTCGCTCCGGTTGTGGGGGTTCGCTGCCGTTGTAGGCGGAGCGGACCGCGGAAAGGGGGGCGGATTGCGGGAGGGGGGCGGGTTCGCTCCGGTTGTGGGGGTTCGCTGCCGTTGCAGGCGGAGCGGACCGCGGGAAGCGGAGCGGATCGGGGGGAGGGGGAAGGCTGGACGCCGCCGCGCCCAGAGACGACGAGGCCCCCGGGGTTCCCGGGGGCCTCGCGCGGAGTGGTGTCAGGCGTCCAGATCCTGCTCGATCAAGGCGGCGATCTTCTCGACGGCCTCGGCGTTGTCGGACTCGACCGTGACCGAGGCGCCCTTCTCGGCGCCGAGGGTCATGATGAGCAGCGACGAGCCGGCGTCCACCGGCTCCTCGCCGGGCACCGACAGGAGGATCTCGTCGTCGTACTCACCGGCCGCTTCGGCGATGATCGACGCGGGACGCGCGTGGAGGCCGACGGACGAGCCGACGATGACGGTCTTGCTGGCCATGAGTGTTTCTCCTTCGTTGGGTTTCGGGGCGGTGCTTCCGCCGGACCCTGCCCGCACCAGTCTTGCGGGCGGGGCCGGCGAAAGCCAGGGGCTGTCAGGCGGCGACGGGCTTCTTCATGCTCTTCAGGGCGATCACGGCGCCAGCCGAGACCAGGACGCCCGCGGCGATCGACACCAGGAAGAGCAGGAAGTTGGTGATCGCGAAGAAGACGAACACCCCACCGTGCGGCGCGTAGCTGCCGACGTTGAACGCCATGATCAGGGCGCCCGTCACCGCACCACCCGCCATCATCGACGGGATGACCCGGGCCGGGTCGGCGGCCGCGAACGGGATCGCGCCCTCGGAGATGAAGGACAGGCCCAGCAGCCAGGCCGACTGGCCGTTCTCCCGCTCGACCTCGGTGAACACGTTCTTGCGCAGGAAGGTCGCGACGGACATCGCGATCGGGGGCACCATGCCGGCGGCCATGACGGCCGCCATGATCAGCAGGGTGGCGGGCTTGTCGGGGGAGAGGCCGGCGGTCGCGAACAGGTACGCCGCCTTGTTGACCGGGCCACCGAGGTCGAAGCACATCATGAGGCCGAGCACGACGCCGAGGATGATGGCGTTCGCGCCGGACATGCCGGACAGGCCGTCCTGCATGGCCTTGGTGAGGGCGGCCAGCGGGTTGCCGAGCACGAGGTACATCAGCCCGCCGACGATCAGCGTGGTCACGAGCGGGATCACCACCACAGGCATCAGGCCGGCGAGCCAGCGGGGCACCTTGCGGGAGGCGAGCCACCCGGCGATGTAGCCGGCCAGGATGCCCGTGAGCAGGCCGCCGAGGAAGCCGGCGCCCAGCGTCGCGGAGATGGCGCCGCCGACGAAGCCGGGGGCGATGCCGGGACGCCCGGCGATGGCGTAGGCGATGTAGCCCGACAGCGCGGGAACCAGGAAGCCGAACGCGGCGGCACCGATCTTGAACAGCACGGCACCCAGGTAGTCGGCGCCGGCGGCCCACCCCGCGGCGAGGGCCAGGTCGCCGATCGACTTCCCGTCGGCGATGCCCTGGGTGCAGGCGGCCGGGTCCAGCCAGGCGAGTTGGGTGCACGCACGCGTGGCGCCTCCGACGGCCTCGGCCGGCTTGAGCACGATGTCGAAGCCGCCGAACAGGAAGCCGAGGGCGATCAGCAGACCGCCGGCGGCGACGAACGGCAGCATGTACGACACGCCGGTCATCAGGGCCTGCATGATCTTCTTGCCCAGGCTGAGCTGCTCGCCCGCCCCGGACGCCGCGGCCGCGGCCGCATCCCCGGTCACCCGGCGGGCGCTCGGGTTCTTGGACGCCGCGACGGCCTCCTGGAGCATCTTGACGGGCTCGTTGATGGCCCGCTTGACGCCGGACTCGATGACGGGCAGCCCGGCGAACCGCTCGCGCTCCTTGACGCCGACGTCGGTCGCGAAGATCACCGCAGCCGCGTTCTTGATGACGTCGGCGGGCAGCGGCTCCACGGCGCCGGAGCCCTGCGTCTCGACACGCACGTCGAGGCCCAGCTCCTTGCCGGCGTTCACCAGCGAGTCGGCGGCCATGTAGGTGTGCGCGATGCCCGTCGGGCACGCGGTGACGCCCACGATGATCGGCTTCGCGGACGCCGTTGCGGCGGCCGGGGCGGCAGCGGCGGCGACCGGGGCGGCGGCGACCGGGGCGGGCGCCTCCTTGGGCTTCAGGACGCCGTTGACGAGATCGACGATCTCGGCGGGGGTCGTGGCGGCCCGCAGGGACGCCAGGAAGTCCTTCCGGACGAGCGCGCGGGCGAGCTGGGTGAGCAGCTTGAGGTGGTCGGCGTCGCCGTCGGCCGCGGCCGCGATGAGGAAGACGATGTCGGCGGGGCCGTCCTTCGCGCCGAAGTCGACCTTGTTGGACAGGCGGGCGAACGCGAGGGACGCCTGCGAGACCGCCGCGGAGCGGCAGTGGGGGATGGCGATGCCGCCGGGCAGGCCGGTGGCGGCCTGGCCCTCCCGCTTGAGCGCGTCGGCCGTGAGGCCGGCGGCGTCCGCGCGGCCGGCGTTCGCCACGAGTTGGGCGAGGGAACCGATCACGTCCGCCTTGGTGGAGCCGAGATCGGCGTCCAGGGCGACGAGATCGGAGGTCATCAACTCCATGATCAACCTTCCTTTTTCGGTGGCCGGATCAGGCCAGCTTGGTCACCCGGGCTTGCTCCGGGTGGGCATCTTCGGGTCGGGGCAGGGTGGTGCCGGGCAGGCCCGCGGCACCGGAGCCGTAGGCCACGGCGGAAGCGAGGCACGCCCCGGGCGCCTCGCCGTTGACCTCGGCGATGATGAAGCCGGCCACCGAGGAGTCCCCGGCGCCGACCGTGCTCTTGACCTCGACGTCGGGGGCGGTGCTGTACCAGGCGCCGGCGGCGTTCACCAGGACGGCGCCCGCGCCGCCGAGGGTCACCAGGACGTTCGCGATGCCGCGCTCGGCGAGGGTGCGGGTCGCGGCCACGATCGCGTCCAGGTCACCGGCCTTCGCGGACGCCTCGAACGCCGCGGCGTCCCCGCCGGTGAGCTGGGCGAGCTCGTCGCTGTTGGGCTTGATCAGGTCGAACGGCACCCCGGGCAGGGCGGCCAGGACGGCGTCCAGGGCGGCGTCGGAGGTGTCGATGGCGACCTTGTGGCCCGCGGCCTTGGCGGCCCGGGTGAGGGTGACGTACCAGTCCTCGGGCGCGCCGGGGGGCAGCGAACCCGACAGGACGACCCAGTCGGCCCCCGCGCTGCCCTCGAGCAGCTTCGCGGCGGCCGCCGCCAGGTCGCCGTCGCTCAGCGTCGGCCCGGGTTCGTTGATCTTGGTGGTCGTCCCGTCCGGTTCGGTGATCGTCGTGTTGGTTCGGGGGCGGTGCCGGACGTGCCCGGGGTGGCTGACCGTGACGTTCGTGCGATCGGCGATCGCCTCGCTCAGCATCGTCAGGTAGCGGTCGTCGGCGAACGGCAGGACGATGCGCGACTCGACGCCCGCCGCGGAGGTCACCTTGGCGACGTTGACCCCCTTCCCGGCCGCTTGTTCGGTGACGGACGCCGCCCGCTGCACCTCCCCGCGTTCGAGGGGGCCTTCGAGGGCGATCGTGCGGTCGATGGAGGGGTTGGCGGTGAACGTGACGACGGTGCCGGTCATGCGAGAACGACCTCGATTCCTTGCTCGGTGAGGGACTGCTGGGCGAACGGGGACAGCCCGGAGTCGGTGACCAGGACGTCGACCTCGGACGCCTCGGCGAAGCTCACCAGGTACTCCGCGCCGAACTTGCTGGAGTCGGCCAGGACCACCACCCGGCGCGCCGACCCCACCATCGCGCGTTTGACCGCGCCCTCGGCGGGATCGGGGGTGGAGAAGCCGTGGATGCTGGTGAAGCCGTTGGCGCCCAGGAAGGCGACGTCGACCCGGAGCGCGCGGAGGGCGTCCACCGTGGCGGACCCGACGGTCGCCTGGGTGATGCCGCGCACCCGGCCGCCCAGCGACTGCACCTCGGTGGCCTCGCGCGCCGACAGCGCGGCCGCGAGCGTCAGCGAGTTCGTGACGGCCGTGGCGACGCGGCCCGCGGGGATCAGGTCGGCGAACCGGCCGAGGGTGGTGCCGGCGTCCAGCAGGACGGTCGAAGCCCTGCCCGTCGGCAGGTAGGCCAGGGCCGCCTCGGCGATGCGCTCCTTCTCCGCAGCCAGTTCGACCTCACGCGCCGGGACCGCGGACTCCACCAGCCGGACGTTCTCGGCCGGCACCGCTCCGCCGTGCACGCGGCTCAACACGCCGAGGGACGCCAGCGTGTCGAGATCGCGTCGGATCGTCTCGGAGGTGACGTGGAACCGCTTGGCCAGGTCTGCCACCGCGACGCGGCCCCGGGCGCGGGCCAGCACGGCGATCGCCTGTTGGCGTTCCTCTGCGTACAAGCCGTTCACGTTCCCTCCTCAAAGCCACGCGATCGGATGTTGGTATGTATTGGTTTATCGCATCCCCTTGACCGAACGCAAGAGGAAGTGCCAGATTGATCCCAGTGCTTCGCGGCGAATCGCAAGCAATCCCACACGCTGAAAGGTTCCGATGTCCTCCTCCGAGTTGACCGTGACCGGCACGGGTGTCGTGTCCGGGTTCGCCTACGCCCCGGCCGCCTGGACCCGTGAGCGCCCGGTGCCGCCGTCCACCACCAAGACCCTCGCCGAGGAGGATCGCCCGGCCGAGGTCGAGCGCTTCAAGGCGGCCTCCGCGGCGGTCGGTCAGCGGCTCTCCGAGCGGGCGTCGGCCTCCTCCGGCGTCGCGGCCGAGGTGCTGGCCGCCACCGCGAACCTCGCCACCGACCGCGGCTGGGTGCGGGCCGCCAGCAAGCTGATCAACAACGGCGCGGCCGCCGAGACCGCCGCCACGGCGGCCACCGAGCAGTTCGTCGAGATGTTCACCAAGGTCGGTGGGCTGATGGCGGAGCGGGTGACCGACCTGCGTGACGTGCGCGATCGCGTCATCGCCGAGCTCATGGGCCTGCCCGAACCGGGCGTGCCGACCCCCGACCAGCCCGTGATCCTGCTCGCGGACGACCTCGCCCCCGCCGACACGGCCGGGCTCGACCCGTCGCTGATCCTCGGCATCGTCACCCGCCTGGGCGGGCCGACCAGCCACACCTCGATCATCGCCCGCCAGCTCGGCATCCCGTGTGTCGTGGCCGCCGCGAACCTGCGCGCCGTTCCGGACGGCTCCCCGATCCTGGTCGACGGCAGCGCCGGCACGGTGACCCTCGGCGTCCCCGTCGAGGAAGCCGAGGCCAAGGTCCATGCCGACGAGGCGCGCCGCCGCGCCATCCGCACGTGGACGGGCCCCGCCCAGACCAAGGACGGCGTCCTGGTCGACGTGCTGGCCAACGTCCAGGACGGCGCCGGCGCCCGCCTGGCCGCCGAGACCTCCGAGGCCCGGGGCGTCGGGCTGTTCCGGACCGAGCTGTGCTTCCTGTCCGCGCAGACTGAGCCGTCGGTCGCCGAGCAGGCCCGCATCTACGGTGAGGTCTTCGCCGCCTTCCCGGGGCAGAAGGTCGTCGTCCGCACGCTGGACGCCGGCTCCGACAAGCCTGTCCCCTTCGCCAACCACGAGCACGAGGAGAACCCGGCGCTCGGCGTCCGCGGCATTCGGCTGCAGCTCAACAACCCCGGCCTCCTCGAGCGGCAGTTGGACGCCATCGCGCAGGCCGCCGAGGACGCCGGCGTGGACCGGCCCTGGGTCATGGCGCCGATGATCGCCACCGTCGACGAGGCCCGCGCGTTCGCCGCCCTGTGCCACGACCGCAACCTCAAGCCCGGAATCATGGTCGAGGTGCCCGCCGTGGCGCTGCTGGCCGACGAGTTCCTGGCCGAGGTGGAGTTCTTCTCGATCGGCACCAACGACCTCACGCAGTACGCCATGGCCGCCGACCGGATGTCGTCGCCGCTGGCGAACCTGACCGACCCGTGGCAGCCGGCCGTCCTCCGCCTGATCAAGATGGCCGCGGACGCCGGTCGTCGCGCCGGCAAGCCCGTCGGCGTCTGCGGCGAGGCCGCGGCCGCGCCGCACCTGGCGTGCGTGCTGGTCGGCCTCGGCGTGACCTCGCTGTCGATGGCCGCGTCGGCCATCGCGGCCGTGGGCGTCCAACTGCAGTCGGTGACCCTGGAGCAGTGCCAGCGGGCGGCCGAGGCCGTGCTGGCCTGTGCGACCGTCGAGCAGACCAAGGCGGTGGCCGCGGAACTGCTCGGCTGACCGTTCCGTCTCGCGGCCGCCGACCACGCGCGTCGGCGGCCGCGTCGGCGTCCTGGGTGAACTCCGATTCTTCGCGAACCCTTCGGTGATCCCCAGGGTCCTCCTCGCCCGGTGTGTTAATACGAAAGTGCGACGCCGCGCCGTGGGCGTCGCAGGCTACCCGCTCACTCCGGGGGAAAGGACGATGATGTCCACCGCACTCGCACGCGTCTGGACGCTGGTCTGCGCCCTCGCTCTCGCCGCCGGCCTGGCGCTCGCCGGTCCGGCTCCGGCCGCCACGGCGGCCGTCAAGACTTGCTCGTCGAGCACGGCCGTCGGCAGCCGGCCCACGCTGCGCCTGGGTGATACCGGCTCCTGCGTCACGGTCCTGCAACGGGCCCTGGACGCCCAGGGCTGGATCGTGAACGTGGACGGGGTGTTCAACGACACCACCGACAAGGCCGTCCGGCGCTTCCAGGCGTCCTGGCAGTACGTCGCGATCGACGGGATCGTCGGCCCGGTCACCTGGGACAAGCTCGTCAACGGCGGCGGGACGAAGTACTCGGTCAGCCGCGGCCCGAACCGGACCTCCAAGGTGATGCTCACCTTCGACGACTGCCCCAAGAGCTACAGCGCGTTCCAGACCACCGTGCTGGCCGCCGAGCGGCTGGGCATCCGGTTGGCGCTGTTCCCGTACGGGCAGTGCCGCGACTGGGGCCTGATCAGCTTCTCGTACGCGCGGGCGCACGGCCACTACGTGTTCAACCACTCGACCACCCACGCCGACCTCACCACGCTCAGCTACAGCGAGGTGCTCGACGAGTTGTACGGCGGCCCGTCGGGCAGCTACGGCCGGCCGCCGTACGGGGCCTACAACCTCACCGTGAAGAACGCCTTCGTGTCGATGTCGCGGCGGATCTGGACGTGGGACCTCGACACCCGAGACTGGACCGGCCTGTCCCAGTCGACCATCGTCGACTACGTCGTCGAGAACGCCTACGCGGGCAGCAGCGTGCTGATGCACATGCAGCACGCGGCGTTCAACGAGACCGCGCTGTCGCAGATCAAGGACGGGCTGGCCGAACGTGGCCTGTCCGTCTGCCGCAACAACGGCCCGGTCGGCATCTACCCGCAGACGCTCGACTGCTGATCGCCCGTCCGGCGCGACCGGCCCGGGGCCACCCCGGGCCGGTTCGTCGTGTCCGGGCCGATTCCGGACGCCGCAGCGCTCAGCCGGCGAAGGCGTCGATCTCGGCGTGCAGGGCGGCCTTGCGGTCGGCGTCCGCGAACGAGGCGTCGACCGAGTGGTGGGCGAGGCGGACGGCCTGGGCGTCGGTCATGCCGGCGACGCGCATCGCCAGGTAGTTCTCGCCGACGTACCCCCCGAAGTACGCGGGGTCGTCGCTGTTGACCGTGACGACGACGTCCTGCTCGAGCAGGGTCAGCAGCGGGTGGTGGCCCAGGTCGGGGACCGTCTTGAGGGCGACGTTCGACAGGGGGCAGACGGTCAGCGGGACGCGCCGCTCGGCCAGCACCCCGACGAGCGCCGGGTCGTCGACGGCCCGGATGCCGTGATCGACGCGGTCGACGCCCAGGGCGTCCAGGGCGGTCCAGATGTAGGCCGCGGGGCCCTCCTCGCCGGCGTGCGCGACCACCTTGAAGCCGTCGCGCTTGGCCTGCTGCCAGAGGTCGGCGAACAGCTCCGGCGGGTAGGGCAGTTCGGCCGAGTCGAGCCCAATGCCGAGGAAGCGGTCGCGGTCGGCCCGGATCGACTCGTACGTGGCCAGGGCCTCGGCGACCGGCCGGTCGCGCAGGATGCAGGCGATGATGCCGCCGGTGATGCCGTGCCGACGCTCGGCGTCCGCGACGGCGGCGGCGACGCCGTCCATCATGACCTCCCAACGGACGCCGCGGCTCAGGTGCGCCTGCGGGTCGAGGAAGATCTCCGCGTGCCGGACGCCCTGGGCGGCGGCCCGCTCGTAGTAGCGGGCCGTCATCGTGTAGAAGTCGTCGGCCGTGACGACCGTCGCCATCGCCGCGTAGTAGAGGTCGAGGAACTCCTGCAGGTTCGCGAAGTCGTAGGCCGCGCGCAGGGCGTCCTCGTCGGCGAACGGCAGCCGGACGCCGTTGGTGTCGGCGAGCTCGAGGACGGTCTCGGGCTCCAGCGTGCCCTCGATGTGCAGGTGCAACTCGGCCTTCGGCAGCCGGATCAGGTCAAGCGTCATGGGGGCCTCCTCGATGCGGTGCTTCAGGATAGAGCTCCGTCGGTGAAGCGCGTGGGGCGCCGGAGTGGACAAGAAGCGGCCAGCGGCGCGAGACGCACGCGCTCACCGCATGCGTCGCCACTACTGTGGCGCAGGCGTCGGGCTCGGGGAGTGGCTCGGCGTCGCTGGGGGGAAAACAGATGCGGGGATTGCTGCGTCGGCAGCGCCGTGGCTTCGCCGCGCTGCTGGTCGGGTCGCTGGTCATGGGGGTGCTGGCCGTGCTGCACCCCGGCGTCCCCGCCGCCCAGCTGCAACTGAACGACGGCGGCGTCTGGGTGACGAACCAGGCGCTGCGGCTCGTCGCCCACCTCAACTACCCGTCGCGCACGCTGGACGGCGGCGTCCGGGCCGGCTCCGCCGACTTCGACGTGAGCCAGCACGCCAACACGGTCGTGCTGCACGACGCGGGCGCGGGCAAGGCGCAGAACGTCGACACCGCGGTGCTGACCCTCGACCAGGGGGCGGCGGTCACCGCGGACGTGAGCCTGACGCACGGCGGCGACGTCGCGGTCGCCTCCGACGCGAAGGCCGGCAAGGTGTGGCTGCTGGCGGCCGGCCAGGTGGGGGGCTTCTCCGCCGACGCCCAGCCGACCCTCGACCAGGTGCCGGGCGCCCGGACGGTCGTCGGGGTCGACGGCGTCGTCCACGTCGTCCTGCCGGACGGCGGCGTGCGGCGGATCGCCGCGGGCAAGGTCAGCGCGAACGGCCGCATCGAGGGCCTCGCAGATCTCTCGACAGCCGCCCTCACCGTGGTGGGCGACGTGCTGGTCGTGCTCGACCGGGCGAGTTCGATGATCCGCACCACTAAGGGCAGCGTGGCGGTGACCGCCGCCGACAAGCTCGTCCTGCAGCAACCCGGCCCGGAAAACGACCGGGTGCTGGTCGCGGGCCCCGACGGCTACCTGTGGGCGCCGCTGGCCGGCGGCGCCGCGACCCCGACGACGACCGACGGCGGCGCCGGGACGCCGGCCGCGCCGGTGTTCCTCGGCGGCTGCGGCTATCTGGCCTGGGCCGGCAGCGGCGCCTACGTGCGCGACTGCGCCGCCGACGCCGACGATCGCCGGCAGCCCGTCGACAAGCTCAAGGAGTCGAGCACGGTCGCGTTCCGCGTGAACCGCGACGTCATCGTCCTCAACGACCTGACCAACGGGGTCGTCCTGCTCGTCAACGACGAGATGCGCCAGGTCGACAACTGGAAGGCCGTCGAGTCGACGGTCCAGCAGCAGCGAGACGACGACCCGTCGACGACCGAGAGCACCGACGAGCCGGACGCCCAACGCCGCCAGGAGCAGACCCGGCCGGAGGCGAAGGACGACGAGTACGGCGTCCGGCCCGGCCGCAGCGTCACCCTGCCGGTGCTCGAGAACGACACGGACGCCGACGGCGACCTGCTGACGGCGACCGTCAAGACGCAGCCCGCCGGCGCTCAGGTGGCGCGGGCCCGGGGCGGGGAGGCGCTCAGCATCGCGGTGCCGAAGGACGCCGCCGGGGCCTACTCGTTCGCCTACACCGCCGACGACGGGCGCGGCGGACGGTCGGACGCCGACGTCGCCGTCACGGTGATGCCCGACTCGGTGAACGAGGCACCGGCCCAGCGGCGGCCGTCGACGATGGTGCTGGGCCCGCGCGGGGAGGCCACGTACGCGCTGCTCGGCGACTTCCGCGACCCGGAGAGCGACTCGATCTTCCTGGAGGGCGTCGACGCCGTGGCCGGGCTGACGGTCAAGACGCGCCCGGACGGCGTCGTCACGGTGAAGGACGACGGCACCGGGGGAACCGGGCCGAAGCGGCTCACGGTGCGGGTCGGCGACGGCACCAAGACCGGCACGGGCACCCTGACCGTGAACGTGCGGCCAGAGAAGGTGGCGCCGGTCGCGAACGCCGATCACGTCGTGGTGCTCAAGAACCCAGGACGTCGTCGTGCGGCCGCTGGCCAACGACGTCGACCCCAACGGCGACCAGTTGCGCCTGACCATGGTCGACCAGGGCGCGGCTGGGCAGACGATCCGGCCCGACTACGCCGCCGGCACCTTCCGGTTCTCGGCGACGACGGCCGGGACCTACCACCTCGGCTACCAGGTGGCGAACGACTCCACCGTTCAGGCGACCGGCCTGGTGCGGGTGGACGTCGCCGAACCTGCGGCGGGCCGCCCGGTGCCCGCGGACGACCTCGCCATGCTGCCGCTCGGTGGTTCGGTCGTCGTGGACGCCCTGGCCAACGACACCGACCCGGCCGGCGGCGTCCTGGTGCTGAAGTCGGTGAGCGTCCCGGCCGATGCGGCGGTCGCGGTCGAGATCGTCGACCACGGCGTCCTGCGGCTCTCCGCGCCCGCCGGGCTGACCGCCCCGGTCGACGTCGGCTACGTCGTCTCGAACGGCACCGACGAGGCCACGGGCCGGGTCACCGTCGTGCCGCTGCCGCCGGCGACCACCGTCACCGCTCCGGCCGCGGCGAACGACAGGGCGATCGTCCGGCTGGGCGACATCGTCACCGTGGCGGTGCTCGCCAACGACCGGTCGCCGTCGGGGCTGCCGCTCACGATCGACCCCACGGTCACCATCGAAGGGGATCCAGCCGCGGGCGACGCCTTCGCGTCGCGGGACGTCGTGCGGTTCCGGGCCACGAAGGCCGGCACCGTTCGGGTGAACTACACCGTGCGCGACACCGCGGCCAACTTCGCGACCGCCCAGATCGTGCTGACGGTGAATCCCCTCGAGGCGCCGAACACCCCGCCGCTGCCGCAGCCCGTGGTGGGGCGGGTGCTGGCCGGCCGCACGATCGTGATCGGTGTTCCGACCGACGGCATCGACCCCGACGGCGACTCGGTCGGCCTGGTCGGGCTTGGCTCCGCCCCCACCAAGGGCACCGCGGTTGCTGCGGCCGACGGCATCGAGTACACCGCGCCCACCGGAGCGGCCGGCACCGACACCTTCACCTATGAGGTGGCGGACCGCTTCGGCGCCAGGGCGACCTCGACGGTGCGGGTAGGGATCGCGTCGCCGAACACGACGAACCAGGCGCCGGTCGCCGTGCCGGACGACGTGGCGACCCGCCCCGGTCGCGAACTCAGCCTGAACCCCGTCAAGAACGACATGGACGCCGACGGCGACGAACTCGCCCTGGTCGGCGACTCGGTGGCCCCCACGGACGATCGGACGACCGTGCCGGCGGCGGCGTCCGGGGGCCTGCTGGAGTTGCGGACTCCGGACGCCGAGGGCGTCCTGCGCTACTACTACGGCGTGACGGACGGCCGGGGCGGGGCCGGGCGCGGCGTCGTCTCGGTGAAGGTCAGCAAGGACGCCGTGCTGAAGCCGCCGATCGCGACGGACGACCTGGTGACGGCGGCCATGGTCAAGGACCAGCGGTCGGTCGAGGTCGACGTGCTGGCGAACGACTCCGACCCGGACGGCTCGGTGCGCGATCTGGTGGTCGCCACCGACGACCCCGGCGCATCGGCGACCGGCGGCAAGGTCACCGTCACGGTCACCGACCAGCGGCAGGTGGTGCTCTACCGCGTCACCGATCCGGACGGCAACGTCGGCCGGGCGGCGATCATCGTGCCGCCGGCCGACTCGGCGGCCCCGTATCTGGACGCCGCCAAGCTGCCGCTGCGGGTGAAGGCCGGGGAGTTGCTGACGGTGCCGCTGGGGGATGTCGTCATCGTCCGGCCGGGGCACGCGCCGCTGCTGACGTTCGCCGAGAAGGCGCGGGCCGGTGCGGGCGCGGACGAGACCCCGCCGGTGAAGGACGCCACGACGCTGCAGTTCCGGTCGACGCCCGAGTTCGCGGGGCTCTCGTCTGTCACGTTCGAGGTGACCGACGGCGTCCGGGCCGACGACCCCAGCGGTCGCGCGGCGACGCTGACGCTGCCGATCGAGGTCGAGGCCGCCCCGGCGGTGAAGCACCCGCCGGTGTTCACCCCGTCCGAGGTCACCGTCGAGGCGGGCGAGGCGACGACGGTCGACCTGCGCCAGTTGACCACCGACGTCGACCCCGGCGACGGCGACCGGCTGAGGTTCGAGGTCGGCGCGGCCACCTCGGGGTTCAACGCGACGCTGACGGGCACCAAGCTCGCGGTGAACGCCCCGGTCGACGCCCAGCCGGGCCTCACGGGCACCGTGCCGGTCACGGTCACCGACGGCTCCACCGAGCCGGTCGCGGGCACGCTGGCGCTGAAGGTGACGGCGTCCACGCGGCCGCTGCTGTCGGTCTCGACCGCGGTCGTCAACGACGCGAAGGCGGGGTCGCCGACCACGATCGACCTGGCCGACCACCTCACCAACCCGATGCCCGACAAGGGTCCCGTCACCCTCGTCGGGCAGCCGACCGCCAACCCCGCCGGGGCGCAGATCAGCGTGGACGGCCTGCGGGTGACCGTCACCCCGCCGGCCGGCTACCACGGGCAACTGGTCGTCTCCTACACCGCGCAGGACGCCACCAAGTCGGCGTCGCGGCAGGTACGCGGCACCATCCAACTGACGGTGCTCGACAAGCCGGACGCCCCCACCGGCGTGGGCGCCGAGACGCACCTGTCCCGGACCGTCACCGTCAGTTGGACGGCCGGGGCCAACAACGGCGCCCCGATCACGAACTTCACGGTGAAGTGGACGGGCAGCACGGGCGGGTCGGGCGCCAAGCAGTGCGGCGCGGTGACGACCTGCCTGATCGACTCGCTGACCAACGACGTCAGCTACACCTTCAAGGTCAGTGCCACCAACGCGGTGGGGGAGGGCCCCGACTCGACGCCCAGCGCGCCGGCGCGGCCCGACGTCAAGCCCGACCCGCCGGGGACGCCGGTCGGCACCTTCGGCGACAAGCAGATCGACGTCACCTGGGCCGCGGCGGCGAGCGACGGGTCGCCGGTGACGCGGTACACCGTCCAGGTCACCCCGGGTGGCACGACGAAGGAGGCCACCGGCACGTCGCTGACGTGGCCCGGGCTGACCAACGGCACTGCCTACACCTTCAAGGTGCGCGCGCACAGCGCGGCACCGGACCCGTCCGACTGGTCCGGCGACTCGGTGCCCGTGGTGCCCGCGGGGGCGCCGCTGCAGCCCGCCGCCCCCTCGGTGGTCAAGGATCCGGTGAGCGCCCTGGCGCCGTCGGCGACGGTCTCGTGGACCGCCCCGAACGGCAACGGCGACTCGAACCTCACCTACGAGGTGCGCAAGAAGGGGACGACGACGGTGCTCTACACGGGGACCGGAACGTCGGCGCCCGTGGCCCTCGACGTGGCGACCACCGACCAGGCGTTCGAGGTGCGCGCCCAGAACAAGGCAGACTGGAGCGTGTGGTCACCGCCCTCGAACGGCGTCCGCGGCTTCCAGACCCCCGGCGCGGTGACGAACCTGCAGGCCACGGCCACCGGCGTCAACAACCAGGTGACGATCAGCTTCGGCGCCGCGGACGGCAACGGGGCGACACCGGGCGAACTGACCTACCACTGGCGGGCCAACGGGGTGACGGGTACCTTCGCGGGCAGCGGCGGCGGCACCGTCACCCACGCCACCGCGTTCCCCAACGGCGTGAACGCGTCGGTGGCCGTCTACGCGACGAGCCAGGTGAACGGCGAGATCGCCCAGGGCACGTCGAGCAGCGTGACGGTCAACGCGTACGGCCCGCCGGTCAGCCCGTCGATGAGTTGCGGGGTGGGCGGCACGGCGATCAGTTGCTCGTGGAGCGGCGGCAACGCCAACGGTCGTCCGACGGTGTTCAAGGTGACCGGCGACTGGTCGACGGCCGACGGCGGCCCGTCCGGCGGTCACGACTTCGGCGACGTGGGGTACTCGGCCACGCGCACGCTCTGCATCCAGGCCTTCCAGGACGGCGGGGCCACGGGCGCGAACAACTGCGATGCCAAGACCACGTTGCCGGCCCCGCCCCCACCACCCCCCGCGCCCAGCGTCACGGTGAGCAAGGGGGCGAACGCGCAGGGGCAGCCTGGTTGCGACTCCTCCTACTGTCGCTACGTCGTCGCCACCACAGCGAATTTCGGCGGCAACGTGAGGTGCAACGTCGACTTCTCCGGAGGAGTGGCCTGGACCCAGGGGCCCAACGAGACGAGGCAATCCCTCAACTACTACGGCTTCCCGGGCGGGACCGTCACCGTGACCTGCAACGGCGTTTCCGGCTCTCTCACCTGGTAAGCGAAGCGAAAGGCAACCTATGACCCTCACCCCCGAGAACGCGGCGTGGTTCGCGGACACGTTCGGCAAGCTGACCGCGAACGTCGGCCAGGCCCTGTTGGGCAAGTCGCCGGTGATCCGGCTGGCCCTCACCTGCATGCTGGCCGAGGGCCACCTGCTGCTCGAGGACGCCCCCGGCACCGGCAAGACGGCGCTCGCCCGGGCGATCGCCGCCACCGTGCAGGGCACCCACAGCCGCATCCAGTTCACGCCGGACCTGCTCCCCTCCGACATCACCGGCGTCACCATGAACGACCAGAACCGGTCGCAGTGGGAGTTCCACAAGGGCCCGATCTTCGCCCACATCGTGCTGGCCGACGAGATCAACCGGGCCTCGCCGAAGACCCAGTCGGCGCTGCTGGAGGTGATGGAGGAGTCCCACGTCACCGTCGACGGCACCCGCTACGACCAGGAGCGGCCCTTCATGGTCATCGCCACCCAGAACCCCATCGAGCAGGCCGGCACCTACCGGCTGCCCGAGGCCCAACTCGACCGATTCCTGATGAAGACGTCGGTCGGCTACCCCGACCGGGCGGCGTCCCTGCAGGTGCTGGCCGGGTCGGCCAACCCCGACCGAGCGAAGAACCTGCGGCCCATCATCGCGACCCGGGCCGTCGCCGAGATGGCCGACATGGTCAAGCAGAACCACGCCGACGAGGCGGTGCTCGACTACGTCCAGCGGCTCGCCGAGGCCACCCGCGAGGACGGCGACACCACCCTCGGGGTCTCCACGCGCGGCGCGATCGCGATGGTCCGGGCCGCCCGGGTGTGGGCGGCCGCCCACGGCCGCAACTACGTGCTGGCCGACGACATCAAGGAACTCGCCGCCCCCGTGTGGACCCACCGCCTGGTGATGTCGCCCGAGGCCGAGTTCGCCGGCGGCACCGCCACGGGCGTGATCGCGCGGGCGCTCGACAACGTCGCGGCGCCGAAGGAGCGTGCCGCCTCGTGAACCCCCGCCCGGCTCTCGTCCGGGTCCGGGAGGCGGTGTCCCCGGGCCTGGCCGCCGTCCGCCGCACCGCGGGCCCCTACGCGGCGATGATCTCGCCGCTGGGCTGGATCGTGCTGGGCGCGGCGGTCGTCCTGGGCGCCGCCGGCTGGCGGTGGGGCTGGGTCGAGTTCCGCACCCTGGCCGTCCTGCTCGCCCTGGTCGCCGTCGCGGCGGTCGCCTTCACCCTGGGTCGGTGGGAGTACGCCGCCGCCCTCTCGCTCGGCACCAAGCGGGTGCGCATCGGCGACGTCGCCCTGGGCGGCGTCGAGGTGCGCAACGACTCGGGCCGCGCGGCGGCGTCCACCGTCCTCGAACTGCCCGTCGGGCGCAACGTCGCCCCGTTCCGGGTGCCGCGGCTCGCGCCCGGCGACACCCACGAGCAGGTCTTCCAGGTGCCGGCGCGCCGGCGCGGCGTGATCACGATCGGACCGGTGCGGGGCGTCCGGACCGACCCGCTCGGGCTCCTGCACCGGCAGCGCACCTGGACCGAGCCCGTCGAACTGTTCGTGCACCCCGACACCGTCCTGCTCGACACCCGCGCGGTCGGCTTCCTCAAGGACGTCGAGGGCGTCGCCACGCAGAACCTGTCCTCCTCCGACGTGTCCTTCCACGCGCTGCGCGACTACGTGCCGGGCGACGACCGGCGCTCGATCCACTGGCGGACGACCGCCCGCGTCGGCCGGCTGATGGTGCGCCAGTTCGAGGAGACGATAGGCTCCCACCTGCTGCTGGTGCTGTCGCTGAACCCCGCCGACTACGCCGACGAGGCCGACTTCGAGCTGGCCGTGTCGGCGCTGGGCTCGCTCGGGCAGGCGGCCCTCCGCGAGGAGCGGCGACTGAGTGTCCACACCTCGGACGGTCCGCTCGACTTCCCGAGCGGGCCGGGCCTGCTGGACGCCCTCTGCCGGCTCGAGCCGCGGCCGGGTTCGGCCTCGCTGCGGGACCTGGCCGCGCAGGCGACGGCCCGGGTGCCGGAGGCGTCCGTGGTGGTGCTCATCGTCGGCGGGGCGGTCGAGCCGGCGAGCCTGCGCGCCGCGCAGCTCGCGCTGCCGCCCGAGCCCACCGTCTTCGCCGTGCGGTGCGGGCGCGGCCTGACCGCCGCCCGCCGGAAGGCGGCCGGGCTGCTCGTGCTCGACGTGGCGAGCCTGACCGACCTGCAGCGCGGACTGAGGACCCTCGCATGACCACCGTCGCTCCCGACCCGCGCCGCTCCGCACCGTCGCAGCCCGAACTCGGGCTGACCGCGCACGGCGCCGCCACGACGCTGGCCGCCGTCGCGTTGCTGCTGCTGCCCGGCGTGCTGGCGTTCGGGCCCGTCTTCGGCGGGCCGGACGGCTACCTGGCCGCCGGCGGCGGCGTCCTGCTGGGGTTGGCGCTCGGCTTCCTGGCCCGGTGGCGGCGGTGGGCGCTGGCGTCCACGGTGGCCGCGGCGGTGGGCGCCTACCTGCTGTTCGGCGGCGCCCTCGCGCTGCGCCCGACGACGATCGCCGGGGTCGTCCCCACCCCGGACACGCTGCTGCGCCTCGTCCCCCTGAGCGTCCAGGCGTGGCGCGACCTGCTGACCATCACCCCGCCGGCCAACGCCTTCGTCGGTCCCGCCGTCGTGCCGTACCTCAGCGGCCTGGTGCTGGCGCTGGTCGCCGCGTGGGTCGCCCTCGACGCCCGCCGGTACCTGTGGGCGCTGCTGGCGACGGTCGCGTTCCTGGCGATCGGCATCCTGTGGGGCCTGGACGAGGCGCCGCTCGCCGCCGCGCTCGGTGCCGGCTACGGCGCGATCGCCCTGCTGTGGGCGCGGTGGCGCCGCCTCGAGGCGCGCCGGGTCGGCGGCGAGGAGTTCCTCGCAGATGCTTCGGCCCTCGGCGTCCGCCGCCTCGGGTCGGCCGCCGGCGTCGTCGCGCTCGCGGCCGCCGCGGCCCTGCTGGCCTCGCCGCTGCTCGGCGCCGGCGCCGACCGGCACGTCCTTCGGCGCACCGTGCAGCCGCCGCTCAACCTGCAGGACTACGCGAGCCCGCTGACCAGCTACCGCTACCTGGAGGTCGACGCCAAGGACCTGACGTTGTTCACAGTGAGCGGCCTGCCCGCGGGGGCGCGGGTTCGGCTGGCGACGATGGACGCCTACGACGGCCGGGTCTACAGCGTCGCGGACGCCTCCGCGGGCTTCGTGCGCATCGGCGAACGCACCGGCGGCCGCTCCGTCGGGACGCCCGCCACGCTCGCGGTCACCGTCGGCGAGTACGCCGGGGTGTGGCTGCCCGGCGGCGGCGACGTCCGCGGCGTCCGGTTCGCCGGGGCTCGGGCCGGGAGCCAGGCCGACTCTCTCCACTTCAACCCCTACGGCGGCACGCTGCTCACCACGGCGGGCGTGGCCACCGGGGACGCCTACCAGGTCGACCTCGTCCTGCCGAGCCTCCCCGCGGCGGTACCGGAGACGGCGCAGGTGGCGCCGGCGTCCGCCCCGGCGCTGGAGCGCGTGCCGGACGTCATCGCGAAGACGGCCACCGACCTGGCGGGGGACGCCGCGGGTCCGCTGGCGCAGTTGCGCGCGCTCGAGACCGCGCTGCGCGCCGGCTACTACTCCAACGGGGCGGACGGCTCCTCGCGCGCGGGGCACACCGCCGAACGGATCGCATCCATGCTGGCCGCCCCGCAGCTTGTCGGCGACGACGAGCAGTACGCGGTGGCGATGGCACTGATGGCCCGCCAGTTGGGCATCCCGGCCCGCGTCGTGCTGGGCTTCTACCCCGACCCGGACGCCGCCCCGGCGGCCGGCCCGCTCGCCGTCACCGGCGACATGACGCACGCGTGGGTCGAGGTGCCGTTCCAGGGCGTGGGGTGGCTGAGTTTCGACCCGACCCCCGATCGCGACCGCACGCCGCAGACGCAGGTGCCGCAGCCGAAACCCAACCCGAAGCCCCAGGTGCTCCCGCCGCCGGACCCGCCGGTCAACACGGTCGAGGACCCGCTCGACGACCCGGGCGCCAAGAAGGACGACGAGGCCAAGGGCGACGACCTGCTGCTGCGCATCGCCGGCTGGGTGGGGGTCGGCGTGGGGGCGGCGGCCGTCGTCGGGGGGCCGTTCGTGCTGATCGGGGCCCTGAAGGCCCGCCGCCGGTCGCGGCGCCGGAACGCCGAGGTGGTGGCGGCCCGGTTCAGCGGTGGCTGGGCCGAGCTCGTGGACGCCGCCACCGACCTTGGCGCCCGCCTCTCGCCTGTCGCGACGAGGCGGGAGACCGCCGCCGCGCTGGCCGCGGTCTACCCGGGGGTGGCGGTGCCGCAGCTCGCCGCCGTCGTGGACGCCGGAGTGTTCGGCCCCGGCGCGCCGACCGCCGCCGCCGCCGACGCCCTCTGGGTCGACGTGGACCGCGCGCTGGCGTCCATGAACGCCCAGGTGGGGCGTTGGCGCCGTGCGCTCGGCTTCTGTTCGCTACGGTCGTTCGGGCGCCCCCGCCAACCCCGCCTCCCGGCGTGGCTCCCCGCGGCACATCGGCTCCACCGAAAGGGATGCTCATGACCTACTACCCCGCGACCCCGGGCAGCTTCCCGTCCGTGCCGGGCGCGAACCAGGGCGGCCACCCCGCCGACTCGACCGGCGTGTACCCGGCGCTGGCGGGGTACACCCCGATGGCGACGGGCCGGCGCGTCGCCGTGGCGGCCGCGGACGGGGCCATCGGAGCGACCGCCTACGTGCTGCTGATGGTGGCCGCCCTCGCCGCCGGCCGCAACGCGACGCTGGCGGGCGCGCTGTCGCTGCTCATCGCCGTGGCCTACGCCGGAGCCGCGTTCTGGGCGCTGTTCGCGCGGTCGTCGCGGCTCGCCGGCCTCCTGCTCGGCGCCCAGTACGTCGACGTGCAGACCGGCCTGCCGTCGGGCGGCAAGGTGTTCGTCAAGTTCCTGCTCGCGAGCCTGATCGGCGCCGTCACGTTCGGCATCGCGCCGCTGATCATGGTCTTCGCCACCGTGCAGGAGCCGCTCAAGCGCAACTGGTTCGACCGGACGGTCGGCCTGATGCTCGTCGACCTGCGCACCGGACGCCGCCCCGGCGACCCCCTGCCGTCGCTGCCCGCGGCGGCCCCGCCGCCCGCGGTGGCTCCCGTGCGCTTCCCGGCGGGCGGCGACGCCGCCCCGTCCTGGACGCCCGCGCCGCAGCC
>JAAYTZ010000078.1 GCA_012517965.1 Propionibacterium sp.
ATCGAGGTCTGACAGTCGCAGCCCGGCGATATCACTCGGACGCAGACCCGTGCGTGCCGCCAACAGCAGCATGGCCCGGTCCCGGCGGCCGGTCGGGGTGGCCGGGTCGGGCACGTTGACGACCTGCTCAACGATGGGCGCGGGCAGCACGGTCACCGCGCGGACGCGTCGCGCGAACACTGCCGGAACCGCGCGGGCCAGCCCGGCACGCGCTCCGGAGTCTTCCAGGAAACGACACAACACCCGAAGCGCCGTCACCACGGTGCGCATACTGCCCGGCCGGTAGCTCCCGCCAAGGAACACCACCGCTGCGGACAGGTCGCTGGGCGACAGGTGCGTCACGTTCGTGATGCCACGTTCGGGCAGCCAGGCCAGCACCTTCCGGGAAACGACCGCATACAAGTCCTGGGTGGCCTCCGCCAAGCCTTGGCTTGTCAGCCACTGTTCGAACTGTTCCTGGACCGGGCGGAGCGTCGCGTCCAGGTCGTCATTGGGATGCCTGACCCGCGATACCGACCACCTGTAAGTCCCGGTCTGGGCCACCTCCGCCAACACCAGCATGGCCTTGCGCAGCTGCTTGCACTTCCACTCCTTGAGCCGGCCCTGTCGATACTCGGCTGCCGCGAACCCCAGGAAAGAAGCAGACACCTCCTCGGTGAGCTCATCAGCGCCCCGCTCGGCGCAGAACAACTCGATCTGCGACCACGCCCACCGGTACTGCCACAACGTCGACGGCGCATGCCCAAGTGCGCTGACGACCGCCTCCGCCCGAGTGACCAACTCGCTGACAGGAACACCCATTCCCCTCACCTCCAACAAGAACCACCAGAGATGAGCAACGTAAGCCGCTAGGCCGTTATCCCGAGGAAACACCGCCGCCACCCATACTGGCTAGGCGCGACACCCAAGACTCGGGATAACAGAACCCTCGAGATAATCGCGGTTATCCCGACTTCGGGATAACCGCGACAAGCCCAAGGTCGAACGGGCGGTGCAGTACGTGCGCGGCAACTTCTGGGCCGGTGAGGTGTTCACCAGCCTGGAGGAAGCCCAACAACGCGCCGTGGTGTGGTGCGCCGAGCGGGCCGGGATGCGGATCCACGGCACCCTGCACGCCCGCCCGGCGGAGGTGTTCGACGCCCACGAGGCCGCCTGCCTGCTGCCCGTCCCGGCCGCCTATGACGTGCCCGTGTTCAAGACCGTGAAGGTGCACCGCGACTTCCACGTCGAGGTCGCCAAAGCCTTGTACTCGGTGCCCGGCGCCTACCTGGGGCACCAGTTGGACGTGCGCGCCGACCGTGAGCTGGTCAAGCTGTACCACCGCGGCCGACTCGTCAAGACGCACCCCCGCCAAGCCCCGGGGGGCCGGTCCACCGACCGGGCTGACCTACCCGAAGAGAAGTCCGGCTACGCGGTACGGGACCTGACCCGCCTGATCAGCACGTGCGCCGGCCACGGGTCGAGCATCGGCATCTACGCCGAACGAATCCTGGACGACCCACTGCCCTGGACGCGGATGCGCGCGGTGTACCGGCTCCTCGGCCTGGTCAGACGTTACGGCGCCGACCCCGTCGACGCCGCCTGCTCCCGCGCCCTGGACCTCGACGTGGTGTCGGTCACCAAGATCGCCTCCATGCTCGACAAGGCGACCGAGGACACCCTGCCGCTGCTGCCGACCGGCACCACCCCGGGTGGCCGGTTCGCCCGCCAACCCGCCGAGTTCGCCACCCGAGGGACCGCCTTCGCCAGTGACCGGACCAGCCCTGCCAGTCCGGGGACCAGCCCTGCCAGTCCGGGGACCAGCGGTGCGGCCCATACGTTGACCCTGGTCCGCCACGACGGACCCGACACCCTCTTCGAGGAGGAGCACCGATGACCACCCTGACCCGACCCACAGCACCGGTCGACCCGATCGGCGCCGACCTGACCCGCACCCTGCGCGCCCTCAAACTCGGCGGCATGACCGACACCCTGCCCGAACGCCTCCACCTGGCCCGGCAACAACAACTGGGCCACGCCGCGTTCCTCGAACTCGTCCTGTCCGACGAGGTCACCCGCCGCGAAGGCCGCTCCGCCGCCCTCCGCGCCGCCAAAGCCGGCCTCGACCCCACGATGCGCCTGGACACCTTCGACGACCAACCCGACCTCACCTACGACCGGCACCTGTGGTCCGACCTGACCACCCTGCGGTTCACCGAGGCCGGCACCGGCGTCCTCATCCTGGGCCCCGTCGGCGTCGGCAAGACCCACCTCGCCACCGCCCTCGGCCACATCGCCATCCGACGCCGGCTCACCGTCGGGTTCCACCGCGCCGACAAACGGTTCACCCGGCTCCGCGCCGCGCGACTCGACAACACCCTCGACGCCGAGCTCCGACGCCTGACCAGCATCGATCTGCTCATCGTCGACGACTTCGCCCTGCGGGCCCTCGACGCCACCCAAACCAACGACTTCTACGAGATCGTCGTCGAACGCCACCGCCGCGCCAGCACCATCTGGGTGTCGAACCGGGAACCCGCCGAATGGCTCGGACTGACCACCGACGCCCTCCTCGCCCAATCCGCCATCGACCGACTCACCTCAGGCGCGCACACCCTCGTCGTCGAAGGCCCCTCCTACCGGCAACGCGGGCGCGTCACCGTTGACCCCAGAAACGAGGCCCGCCATGCTCGATAACACGTCCAAGTGGTCCCATCCTCGTGGCAACACGGTGGTCCCATCACGCTGGCAAGCGACACCAGACCGCCAGCTGGGGAAGCAGCTTCTTGGAGCGGTTGACTGCCAACTCCATGGCGACGGCGCCCACTACAGAGCCCAGCAGGATCCTTCAATGTCGCCGAGGTCGTGTTCGTCATACTCCAGTCTCACACCGGGGTGCTGGACCGCAGTGGCGCGACTGTCGAGAATGGCGCCAAGGGCTCGCGGGTGGCCGGTCGAGTGGGTGTCCGGTGTCGCGGTGGGGGTCCTGGAGGAGCAGGCGATGAGGACTCTGGTCTCCTACGTGTCGCGGACCGGGAACACTCGCAGAGTGGCTGAGGCGATCTTCGACGGGATCACCGGGGACAAGGACATGAAGGAACTCGGGCAGGTCGAGAGCCTGGACGGCTACGACCTCACGTTCGTCGGCTTCCCGATTGAGGAGCGGTTCAGCCCGGCGGAGCCGGCCGCGACGTTCCTGCGCCGCCCCGAGGTGGCCGGTCGGCCGATCGCCTTGTTCATCACCCACGGCGCCTCCGACGATCTTCCCGAGCTGCAGGGGTGGCTGGACAACTGCGCGGCCGCCGCCTCCCAGCTTGAACTGGTCGGTGTCTTCCACTGCCAGGGCGAACTGTCGGAGCAGATGGCGCAGAAGATGCTGCTCAGCGAGGACGAACGGGTGGTCGCCTGGGCCAAGACCCGCGAATCAGGCATCGGGCAGCCTGACGCCGCCAGCCTGCAACGGGCACGGCGCTGGGCCTTGGAGACGTTGGCCGGCCGACGCCCATAAACCCCGACGGACGCCTCGCGAGCATCGACACGACACGCACTCATCAGGGGCAGCCACCGGAGTCGTGCCAAGTGTCAGCGGGGCCCGGGCAGGTCAGCTCGCCGGGTCTGGATCCACGTTCGACTCGCCTTTCTTCACGAACGGCCGCCGTGTGGGCCGTTCGGTGCGTGTGTCGCTCGACCCCCTGGCCAGCGGCTCGTGATCGTGGCGTGGGGCGGGCGGAGGCCTACCCTTCAGCGGCTCCGCCGGCGGCCTTGCGGGGATCGAAGCCGACCTGCAGGAGGAGGCCGAGCTGGTCGGCGACGCCCCAGTGTTCGACCATCCTGTCGTTGTCGAAGCGCCCCACATCTGGTGGTAACCCAACCCAGGCGCACAACGCCGCACAACCCCGGTTTGCCCTGGGCGGCCCGGCCGCATCGCCCAGCCCCCAGGTCCAGCAGCTTCCGCGCTGCTCCGTGCAGCGCTCCGGCCGCGTCAACGCGGCCGGCCGCCGTTGGCGGCATGAGCGCCCCCATGGGCTCAGGCTCCACCGGAGGCTAGTTGGACCACCAGGTTGATCGTGACCGCGAGGATGACGGCGCCCAGCAGGTACGACAGCAGTGCGTGTGCCAGGGCAACCCGGCGCACATCGCTACCCGTCAGCGCCGTATCCGAGACCTGGTAGGTCATGCCGAGGGTGAAGGCCAGGTAGGCGAAGTCGTGGTAATCGGGGTCGCCCTCCCCATTGAAGTCGATAGCTTCACCGGTGCCGTCGCTGTAGTAGAGCCGCGCGTAGTGGAGCATGTAGAGCACGTGCACGAGCACCCATGACGCGGCCACCGACGCCACCCCGGTCAACGCCTCCCAAGGCACCGAACCCTTACTACTGGAGCTGAAGAGCAGAATGACCCCGACCCCCACCAAGCTGGCCAGGGAGGCGAGCACAAGCACCACGCGGCTCACGGCGTGGGTGGGGTCCTCCCGGGTGGCGTGACCGCGCGTGTCCGCGGCATCCAGACCCCGCACGACCAGCCACGTCCACATCGAGAAAGTGGACGCCAGCACGATCCAGCCGGCGACGCCCGCCAGCCATGGACTGACCACCGCCGCAAGACTCGCGGCCACGACCCCACCGGTCACCGCGGACGCGGCGAGTCGGATCCCGGCTGTGTGCAGGTTCATGGGCTCATCCCACCATCTCGGCCGGCCGCGTCACGAGTTGGTCGACTGTCAACCGCTCAACTCGCCGAAGGCGACAGCGAGCGTTGATGACCTTCCTGGGACTCGCCCGGTAACTGGCAGCGCAGCACGGTCTCCGCCCGCACGCAAGGGACATCCGGTCATGCCGCAGGGTGCGCGAGGGTGGCCTGGCGGCTGGGTGGGACCCGAGCGCACGCCCTGTTCTGCCGCAGGGCGCGCGAGGATAGCGGTCGTCCGGCAACCCGAAGCGCAGGCCCGCGCATCCGCTGACGACGCGTCGGCTCCCGCGCGGCGCGTGACCGCCTCGGTGTTGGTGAATGGGGACGCTCGGAGGGGCGACGAATGATGTACCTGAACACCGCGGTGGCGCGTGAGGTGAGTGCAGAGCTCCGGCGCCAACAGATGAAGCCGAAGGTGCTCACGTTCTGGCTCGGTGTCAGCGATAGGAAGGCGTCAGCCTTGTGCAGGGGCGAGACCGTGTGGAGCGTGGCTGATCTCGAGGCCGCCGCAGAAGGGCTGGGTGTCGATCTCGCTGAGATGGTGACGCGCTGCGCCGCTCGTCTGCGGACGGGCACCGAGCAGCTCGGCTGACGAACTGGGGCGGGAGCAACCTCGAACGTGACGGACACCTGGCGCCTGCGGGAGGAGGTGGCGACAGCACCCGTTGTCGGTCAGTTGTTGACCGAGTTCGTGAGTCGTGCTGTCTGTGTCCGTATCGACCCGCCCCGCGCCCCTAAGTCCTTCAGAAGGTCAATCGCCAGGTCAACGGCGAGTGACGCGGAGGGCCGAGTGGAGGAACGCATCATGGCTCACATCACTCCGAGCGTGGCTGTCGGGAACGCTGGCTGGCTGTCGTTGCAGGATGCCGCTGAGTTCTACGCCGTCAGCGTCACCACGCTGCGCCGCAGGATCTCCGCCGGCGACTTGCCGGCCGGCCGCTGCGGACGACGGATCATCCGGGTCCGTGTTCAGGACCTCGATGCCCTGTTCCGGCCCATCCCCAGCGCGAGGCACCCCCGCCCCGCCATGCTCTCCTCGTAGCGGCGCCACCCCCGGCCCCGGTCATGCCCTGACGCCGCCCGCCAGCAGGGACAGCCGATCGGCGATTTCACGGTCGCGGCCCTTGGCGGCGTGCTGGTAGAGCTGCGAGGCGGCCGCCGTCGAGTGCCCGAGCCTGGCCTGCAGTTCGGCAGTCGTCGCGCCCGCTTGAGCGGCCAGGGTGGCCCCGGTGTGTCGAAGGTCGTGCCAACGCAGATCGCTGCGGCCTGCCGCCGCGCGTGCCTTGCCGAAGTGGGCCGCCATCGCCGAGTGCCACAGATGGCCACCGGTGGTGGTCGGGAACAGTAGGGCGTCCGGAGACGAGGGGACATGGTCCCGCAGGTGGGCCTCGACCGCGGGCCACACGTGGGGCGGCACGGCCACGTCACGGACGCCGGCGTCCGACTTGGGCGGGCCGACCACGGGCCCACCGCCAGGGAAGGTCACCGCACGTCGGATCTTGATGATCCGGCCACTCACGTCGATATCGCGGCGCCGCAACTCAGCCAACTCTCCGTAGCGGAGCGCGCACCATGCCGCGATCGGCACTGCGGCCGCCAAGCGTGGCGGCATGTGGCGCGCCATCGTCTCCAACTCGGCCGGGGTCGCCGGCTCCACCGAACGCTTCCTGACGGCCGCGCCCGCCCCGCGGATGTGCACCGGAGACACCGCGATCAACTCATCATCCACCGCCGAGTTCATGATCGCCCGCAGCAAGCCGTAGGACTTCGTGACGGCCCGCGACTTGGACTTGTCCAGCTTGTTGTGCCACTGACGCACTGCAGCGCGGCTGATCTCCTCCACGGGCACTGGTCCGAAGGTGGGCACGAGATAGGCCTCGAAGATCTGCTCGTAGTCCTTGCGCGTCAACGCCCGCAGGGGCTCGCCCTGGGTGTTCCGTCGCTCCGCGATCCACCGACGCCCGTACTCGGCGAACGTCTCGCGCTCGACCTTGCGCCGCTCGGCCGTCGCCCGCTCGGCCGGCGACGACCATGCCGGACCACCCGTGTGCGCCTCCTCGATCCGACGTCGCTCCGAGTTCAGCCAGACCACGGCAGCGTCCTTGTCGGCGAACGTGGAGGGTGCCGTGTACCGAAGCAGGTCCGGGCCGAGGTAACTCGCCTGGTATCGCCCGGAGGGCAACTTGCGGAGGGCGCCGAAGCCTCGACGCGTTCGTTGCGTCATCTGTGGGCCCCCTCCTTGGTCGGCCTGTCGTCCCACGCGTGCAACAGTCGTGCAATAAGCGTGCAATAGGAGAGGGTACGCCAGCCGACTTCTGATCACTACTGAATCGCGCCATGACAGGCATAGTCCGTAGTCAACAACCATAACTGCTGGTGGGCCCACTGGGGATCGAACCCAGAACCCGCGGATTAAAAGTCCGCTGCTCTGCCAGTTGAGCTATAGGCCCCGCGCCGGACGCCCTCCCGATCGGGTGGCTTGGGTGCGCTCCCCACTCTAGCGGTGGTCGGCAGGCGAGCACCGGCCCGCCTGGCCACGGTGGCCCAGGGAGGCGCCGGGGTTCGCTGGCGGATGTCCGGCTGTGGGTGTGCCCTGGCACCCGCGCCCCTACGATGGCGCCGTGGCTGCTGATGCTGATCCCGTGCCCCCCGCTGCCGATCCCGTGACCCCCGAGGGTGCCGGCGACGATGTCCTACCCGAGATGGGCTTCGAGCAACAGCGTTTCGCGGCGCGTCCCGAGCGGCTGCGTCCCCGCGCTCGGCGGCGCAACCCGGAGGCCTCGGGGGTGCTGCAGCCCCCGCCGTTCGAGCCCGACGGCCGGAACCCGGCGTACGTGCGCTGGCTTGAGGACCAGTCGATGCTGGGCGACGCCCGCACGCTCGGCCGCCAGTTGGCCGGTCACCACATGATGTGGCAGAACCCCTACGCGTCCCCCAACCCCCGGTCCGCCGTCGCGCAGGCGTCCGTGTGGTTCACGGCCTACCCGCTGTCGATGGTGTCGGCGTCCGGCACCTCGTTCTTGGCGGCCCTCGGGCACGACGAGCTGTGGGCGGCCTTCGAGAGGATCGGGATCGACGCGATCCACACCGGGCCCGTCAAGCTGGCCGGCGGCATCAGCGGGTGGGAGCACACGCCCAGCATCGACGGCCACTTCGACCGCATCAGCATGGCGATCGACCCGATGTTCGGGACCGAGGACGAGTTCAGGGCTATGTGCGCGACGGCGGCCCGGCACCGGGGCACGATCATCGACGACATCGTTCCCGGCCATACCGGCAAGGGGGCCGACTTCCGGCTCGCGACGTTCAACTACAAGGACTACCCGGGCATCTACCACATGGTGAACATCCCCGAGGAGGCCTGGGGTCTGCTGCCCGAGGTGCCGCCCGGCCACGACTCGGTCAACCTGCCGCCGGCGGCCGAGCAGGCACTCGCCGACGCCGGCTACATCATCGGGGCGCTGCAGCGGGTCATCTTCTTCGAGCCCGGGGTCAAGGAGACCAACTGGTCGGCGACGCCCGTCATCCACGATTGGCAGGGCGTGCCCAGGCGCTGGGTCTACCTGCACTACTTCAAGGACGGGCAGCCCTCGATCAACTGGCTGGACCCGACGTTCGCGGGCATGCGCATGGTCATCGGCGACGCACTGCACTCCCTGCTCGACCTCGGCTCGGGCGGGCTGCGGCTGGACGCCAACGGGTTCCTCGGCGTCGAGAAGCGGGCCGGGCACGCGGCCTGGTCGGAGGGGCACCCGCTGTCGCAGGCGGCCAACCAGTTGATCGGCTCGATGGTGCGCAAGGTGGGTGGCTTCACGTTCCAGGAGCTCAACCTCGCGATCGACGACATCCGGAACACCGGGGCGGTCGGGCCCGACCTCTCCTACGACTTCGTCACGCGTCCCGCCTACCAGTACGCCCTGCTGACCGGCGACACGGAGTTCCTTCGGCTGGTGCTCCACGAGTCCCTGACCCGAGGGGTCGACCAGGCCTCGCTCGTGCACGCGCTGCAGAACCACGACGAGCTCACCTACGAGCTCGTCCACTTCGCGTCGAACCACCGGGACGACCCCTACACCCTCGGAGGCGTCGAGTACACCGGGGCGACGATGGCCGAGCACATCCGCCAGACGATGCGCGAACGCATGACGGGGGACGCGGCACCCTACAACGCCACGTTCGTGCAGAACGGCATTGCCTGCACGACGGCGTCCGTGATCGCGGCGGCCCTGGGCATCAGCGATCTGGACGCCCTGACGGAGGCCGAGGTTCGTCGCATCCGGGACGCCCACCTGCTGCTCTGCATGTACAACGCCTGGCAGCCCGGCGTGTTCGCGCTGTCGGGCTGGGACCTCGTCGGTGCCCTTCCCCTCGACCGGGCCTCGGTGAGGCAGCTCATCGCCGACGGCGACACCCGCTGGATCGAGCGTGGCGGCTACGACTTGATGGACGCCGACCCGTCCGCCACCCGCTCGGCGGCCGGCATGCCGATGGCGCGGGCGCTCTACGGGTCGCTCCCGGCGCAACTGGAGAAGGAGTCGTCGTTCGCCAGCCGGCTGGCGGGGATCCTCCGGGTGCGCCGCCGTAGCGGCATCGCCACCGGGACGCTCGTCGACGTACCCGACGTGCCCCACCCGGGGATGCTCGTGCTGGTCAACCAGCTGGAGTCGGCGGTCACGCAGATCACGGCGCTCAACTTCACCGGTGCCAAGATCACCGGCCGCGTGCAGTCGCCCGCTCTCCCGGCCGGCAGGGTGTTCGACCTGGTCACCCGCCGCAAGGTCGCCACGGTCGACAACCTGGGCGGCTTCACCGTGGAACTGCCCGCGTTCGGCGGTCTGGCGATGGTCGTCCGGGAGCCGAAAGAGAGCGCGCCGGTCTCTTAGCGCCGCCGCGCCATCTCCTCGGCGATCCAGCGCGCCGTCTCCCGGGGGCACGCCCCCGGGTCACTGAAGGCCACCGCGAAGATGCCGGTGATCTCGGTCAGTTGCGGGACGCCGTGCAGCGCGAGGATCGCGTCCGCCTCGGCCGCGTACTCGTCTGCGGGGGCGCCCCCCGCGATGAGCCCCACCGGGTCCGCCTCGGCCAAGATCCGAATCAGGTCGTCGCGCGTGAGAGCCATGCCGACGAGCCTAGACCGACCGGGGATCGGTAGCCTCGACGCCACAACCCGAGCCCGCGATCAAGTGCCCCTCACCGAGAGCAGTTGGGTGGACCCATGGACAACCTTCGCCTCGCGCCCGCCCCGGGGCTGCCGTCCGGCCTCGTGATCCCCGGAGCCGACCTCGTCGAGCGGTACTCGCACGGGACCGGGCCGGGCGGGCAGGGCGTCAACACGTCGGACTCGAGGGTCCAGTTGTCGCTGGACCTCGCGACCTGCGGCGTCCTCGACGACACGCAGCGCGAGCGCCTGCTCCGGCGGCTCCGGACCCGCCTGGCGGGCACCGTGCTCACCGTCGTCGCCGCCGAGTCCCGCTCGCAGCGGCAGAACCGGGCGATGGCGCGCGAACGGCTCGCGGCGCTCCTCACCCAGGCGCTGGCCCCGCCCGCACCACCGCGGCGGGCCTCCCGGCCGACGCGCGGCTCGACCGAGCGGCGACTCGCCGAGAAGCGGCACCGCGGAGAGACGAAACGCCGGCGCAACCGCCCCGAGACCGAGTAGCCCCCCGCCACCCTGCGTCGCCGGCCCGAGGCATCCCCGGCGCGGGCGGCTGGGGGCGTTCCTCGACCGCTCAGCGCCGCGCGCGGATCCGCTCGAGCAGGTCGATCGCCCCCCGCGACCAGGCCAGGTCGTCGGCGCCGGACGCCCCCTCCACCACCGCGACGAACCGGCGCAGCGCGTAGGTGATGTTGTCGGGCTCCTTGTCGGGCCGCTCGGCCACCCGGCGGCCGTCGGCATACTCGACGGTCAGTTCGTGGAGTTCCGCGATGTGGTCGAGGACGAGGGTGCCCGCCTCCCCCTCGATCGTGCTGCCCACCCGGCCCCACGTGGATTTCGACCACGACAACTCGGCGACCATCCCCGGGTACGAGGCCAGCGCCGCCCCGGAGGCGTCCGCTCCCGTCGCCACGTGGACGAACGAGGCCGCCACCTCGGCCGGCGAACCGAACAGCCGAACCAGCGGGTGGAGGCAGTAGATGCCGAGGTCGGTCAGCGCGCCGCCGCCCACCGCGGGATCGAACACGCCGACCTGCTCGCCGCGCAGCAGCGCGTCGTAGCGGGCCGACTTCTGCGAGTACGAGAACGACACCCGCCGCACCGGGCCGAGGGTCGGCAGCAGGTCCGCCACCCGCGTCATCACCGGGTCGTGCGCCGACCGCATGTTCTCCAGCAGGACGACGCCCCGCTCGGCCGCCAGGGTGGCCAGTTCGTCGAACTCGGCCACGGTCCCGACCAGCGGCTTCTCGCAGAACACGTGCTTGCCGGCGTCGAGGGCCGCCCGCACGTGCCCGGCGTGCACCGCGTTCGGTGACGCCACGTAGACGGCGTCCACGTCCGGGGAGGCGAGCAGCGCCATCAGATCCGCGGACGCGTGCTCCAGGCCCAGGTCGGACGCCAGGGCGGCGGCGCGGGCGGCGTCCCGCGAGTAGGCGGCGGTGAACCGCAACCCGGTCACCGACCGGGCGGCCGCGACCGTCCGTCTCGTGATCGAACCCGTGCCGATCGCGGCCATCCGGATCATGGAGCCTCCTGTCGCCGCGACCATCCTGACGCGTCGGAGGCGCGGGCTCCGGTCAGGACCGCAGCGTGGCGGTCAGGCGCAGCGGGTGCAGCAGCAGGTCGAGCGCGTCCAGCACCGACGGGCACACGACCGTGGCCGCCGCCAGGGTCTCCGGGGCCACGCCCTCGGCGAGCATGACCGCCACACCGAGGGCGGCGTCCTCGAGCATCAGGCGGTCGTTGCGGCCGTTGCCGACGGCGCAGACCAACTCGGCGCCCAACTCGCTGATGTAGTCGAGCTTCTGCTGGTCTTGCGCCTCCGGGGTCAGGATGGCGACCCGGCAGGGCAGGCCCTGCAGCGCCTCACCCGCGGTTCCGACGGTGTCGGCGGTGACGACGTGCACCTCCAGGTCGGCGGCGAGCCGCTTCAGGCGCTCGGCCACGCCGTCGACGAGGACGCCGTCCACCGCCAGGGTTCCGTTGAAGTCCAGGACGAGATGCTTCAGGTGAAGCGGTCCCCAGCCGGGGATCTCGAGGCTGATCATGACGACCTCCGTCCGATGCGACTCCTGGGGCGATCGTAGCGCCGACTCACTGCGGCCGCCGGGTCACCGGTCCCCGGGCGGACGGGTGAAGCGGCGCATGTAGAAGCGGTGGCCGCGGTAGGGGACCGCCACCAGCTCCCCCCGGGCGATCAGGTCGTCGACCACCGACCAGTCGGCGCCGTCGCGCTCCAGCAGCGCCGCCACGGTGTCCTCCCGCATGGCGTGCACCGCCGTGATGCTCAACAGGTCCCGCTCGGCGTCGCCGGACGTCCCGAAGCCCGTGCCCTCGAACCCCGCCAGCAGTTCGACGCGCCGCAGCCGGGACGCGAACTGCTGGTAGACACGCGCCACGACGGCCTCGGCGGGCGGCTCCGCCCCGCGCTCGGCGGTGGGCCGGGTCGGGATCGCGACGTAGGCGGTCTCCGGTTGCAGCGCCGCGACGTGGGCCACGACCGCCTCGATCGCGTCCTCGTCGTCGTTGACGCCCCCGACCAGCATGGTCTCCGTGGCCAGGCAGCCGGTGAACGCTCGGGCGAACGCCAGCGTGCCGTCCAGCACCTCGTCGAGGCGCAGGTCCGGGTGCGGCCGGTTGACGCGCCGCCACTCGGCCTCGCGGGCGGCGTCGACCTTGACCGAGACCCAGTCCGCGAGCGTGAGGGCCGCCCGCACGTCCGCGCGTCCGAGCAGCGTGGCGTTGGTGATCACCGCGATCGGGACGCCGAGGGGCCTGAGGCGTCCGATGATCTCGGCGAGGTTGAGGTCGAGCGTCGGCTCGCCGTCGGGGACGAAGGTCAGGAAGTCCAGCCCGTCCCCGCGCTCCCGCAACTGCCGGACCCGGGCCGTCACCTCCGCGACGACGTCGTCGACCGGCAGGAACGCGCGCCGCTCGATCTCGGGTTCGGGGGTTGGCCCCACCTGGCAGTACACGCACGCGTAGCTGCAGTGCTTGGGCGGGATGTGGTTGACCCCCAGGCTGTGCCCCAGCCGCCGCGACGGGATCGGGCCGAACACGACCATGAGTGGCCTCCCTCCGTCCGGCTGCCTCAGCGCGCCGGCCGTCGTGCGCCCGCCAGGCCGGCGAGCACCGGGCCCAGCACGAGCGCCGCCAGGTAGACCCAGGTGCCGACCAGGCCCATCACGTCGACGACCCCCTGGCCGAGTCCCAGCAGGAACTGGCTCAGCCCCACCACGGCCGCCCAGATCGCGCCGCTGGTCAGCCCTTCGGCCGGGCCGCGCAGCTTCCGCAGCCACCCGAGCCCGAACGTCACCAGCACCATGAGGGGGGCCGCGATCAGGAACATGGTGTTGATCTGGTCGAGCAGGGCCGGCGGGACGCTGCCGTCCGCCGGCGCATAGTCGTAGGGGTGTGGCAGCCCCAGCGCCGGCCCGATGATGGACGCCGCCAGTTGGGCGAACTGGCCCACCACCGCCAAGAGCAGCCCCAACCCCACATCGATGAGAATCCGCCTGGTCACCACGCCTCCAGCCCGAGAGCCCTCGTCACACGCTACTCCGCCACACGCGCGGAGAGCAGTCCCCGCCCCAGAGCTCCGGGCCTGTCCGGCCACGCGGCTATCCTCGGGAGGGTTGAGGCTGGGGGACACATGAGCGCAGGGGACGGGCTCGCCCGGCGGGCCGCGCTGCCGGCCGAGGGGCTGACCTTCGAGGTGCCCTGCCGCTCGTCGGCGTCCGGTCCCGACCGGCCCCACCCGGTGACCCTCACCGCCGACTGGCGGCTGCACACCCCCCACGACCTGGACGCCGAACGCGTGGCCGTCGCCCTCGGCGGCGTCTGCCCGTGCGTCGAACTGGCAGACCGGACGCTCCCGGCCGTGCGCGGCTACCTCACCCACCGGCTGCGCCTGGAGCCCGCCGCCATCGCCCACGCCGGCGGCGGGTCGTGGCTGCTCACCGTCGACGCGGTCGGCTGCTGCGGCGAGCAGGGCTTCCCCCAGGCCCGGGACGCCGCGCGCATCAGCGCCGAGGGGCTGATTACCGCGGAAGGGCTTCCCCCAGGCCCGGGACGCCGCGGCGCACCTGCGGCGTCCGCTGCACTGGGCGCGGCGCTACGGCGCGACACAGGAGGCGGTCGTCGCCTTCGCCCAGCGGGTGCTGGACGCGATCGCCGTCGCCTGGGCCGACCCGGGCATCGCCGACCAGACCGTCGAGCCCCGCTGTCCGGCAGTGCCCGAGGCCGAGCGACCCCACCTCGCCGAACCCAACGCCTTGACCGTGCTCTGGGACGCCGGCCTGCACCCCGTCGACGTGGCCGCCGTCGTCCGGGAGCTGGCGCCCGACGGAGAGCCGGTGCCGGCCCGGGCGGTGCTCGAGCGGGCCTACGCCGCCGAACCGGCGCTCGCGGCGTCCGGCACCGGAGGGGCCCCGACGGACCCGGCGCAGGGGCGGGGGACGGCGGCGCACCGGGGCGGGCGGCGGCGCCCGGACGAGCGCGGCGCCTGGGTGCGCGAGGGCGTGCCCCTGGACGCGGTGACCGAGATCATGTCCCAGGACGTCTACTCCCTCAACGACGCCCGCATCCTCGCCGCCCGGCTCAGCCGGTCGGTGGCGCAGGCGGCCACCGTGCTCGCCGCCTGGCAGTCGGCCGGCATGACCCCGCCGGTCGACACCCTGGTCGGCCTGTACTGGGGTCCTATGCTCATGGACGCCCCACCGCCGAAAGTGCTGGTGGACCGCACCCTCGCCCTGGCCCGCGCCGCCGGCGTCCGGGCGACGCGGGTGGACGCCGCCCTGGCGCTCATCCGGACGGGCACCCCGGCGGGCGCGGTGACGATGCTGGCGGACCCCAACAGGAGGCCTGATGATCCGTACTCGCCGTGACTACGAGCACGTCCTGCAGGCACTGGGCATCTGCGTGTCGTGCCGGATCCCCGCGCTGATCTGGGGCGACCCGGGCCAGGGCAAGACCGCGGTGGTCGAGTCGGCCCGGGAGCAGGGCTGGCACGTCGAGACCCTCATCATCAGCCACTACGAGCCCTCCGACCTCGCCGGCCTCCCGGTGCTGGTGAACGGGACCGTGGAACTCGCTCCACCCGGGTGGGCGGTGCGGCTGTGCGAGCACCGGGGCCCGGCGATCGCGTTCTTCGACGAGTTCTCCACGGCGTCCCCGGCGCTGCAGGCCGCGGCGCTGCGGCCGCTCACCCACTACCAGGTCGGGGCGCTGCAACTGCCCGAGACCGTGAGCTTCCTGGCCGCGGCGAACCCGGCCGACGTGGCGGCGGCCGGCTGGGAGCTGGCCGCACCGACGGCGTCCCGGTTCGTGCACCTGGACTGGGAACTGCCGCTCGAGGTCTACGCCGAGGGCATGGCGACCGGGCAGTGGCCGCCCCTGCCGGTCTACGCCCTGCCGCCGGACTACCCCGACCACCTGGCCCGGCAGCGGGTGCTCGTGTCCGGCTTCCTGCGGGCCCGGTCGGGGCAGTTGACGTCGATCCCGAAGACGGCGGTCGACCGGGGCAAGGCCTTCCCGACGCCGCGCACGTGGGACTACGCCGGCCGCCTGCTGGCCCTGGCCGCGGCCGTGGCCGCGCCCGACGCCGTCGGCCGGCTGCTCGTGACGGGCTGCGTCGGCGAGGCGGCCGCCCACGAGTTCCTGGCCTGGGCCGCCGCGATGGACCTCCCCGACACGGACGCCATCCTGGCCGATCCCACCGCCGGCTGGTTCACCGAGCAGCGGCCGGACCGGGTCTACGTCACCCTGCAGGGCGTCGTGGCCGCCGCGAGTTCCCGTCGCGATCCGGCGACCTGGACCGCGGCGGTGCGGGCGTGCTGCGCCGCGGCGTCCGAGGCGGGGGTGGACCCGGCGGTGCCGGCGGTGCGGGCGTTGATCCGCACCCGCCCGGCGGACGCCGACCTGCCCGCTGAGATCACCGTGTTCGGGCCGGTGCTCGCGCTGGCTGGCCTGATCGGGCCCCCGACCCCGGGCGGCGCCGCGGAGCCGCCGACCGACGGCCGTGCGCGTCGCTGACGCGGTCGCGGCCGCCAAGCTGTGGCTGATCAGCGAGGGGGCCGCCGACCTGCCCTACCTGTCGGAGGGCCTGTACGCGCTGGTCACCGTCGAATCGGACGCGGTGGACACCGTGGCCGCCGACGAGAGCTGGCGGCTCTACGTCAACCCCGCGTGGGCCGGGGTGGCGCGGGTCGACGAGCTCGGCCGCGAGATCGCCCACCAGCTCTGGCACCTGCTGCTCGACCACGCCGGCCGGGCCCGGGCGGCGGGTGTGGACCGCGCCACGGCGGCGACGTGGCGGACGGCGTCCGACCTGGGGGTGTGCGACGCGCTGACCGACGAGGGGGTCGTGCCGGAGCGGCTGCGGGAGCACGCGCGCGCCGTGCGGAAGGCGCGCCCTGACCTCGCGGAGGGCCGCTCCACCGAGGAGTACTGGGAGCAGACCCGGACCCTGGACAGCGCGCCCCTGGACCGGGGGGAGGGCGACCGCCGCGCGCGCGACGACACCGCAGGTGCGGAGGACGCCGACGAGGGGTCGGCGTCCGATGGACTGCCTCGGAGCTGGGAGCTGCCGCCCGAGGCGGCCGGCGGTGTCGAGCCGGCCCAGGGCGACGACGTGCGCCGGTCCGTGGCGCTGGCCTACCGCGCGGCCGTGGCGGTCCGTCCGGGGCACACGCCCGGCCTCCTCGACCGGTGGGCGGAGCAGGTGGCCGAACCGCGCATCCCGTGGGAATACCTGCTCGCCCAGGCCGCCCGGCGCGGCGTCGGGTGGACGTCGGGCCGCACCCACACCACCTACGCGCGTCCCAACCGGCGCGCGGCGTCCACGCCCGGCATCCTGCTCCCGGGCTGGCGCCGCCAGAACCCGACGGTCGCCTGCATCGTCGACACGTCCGGCAGCGTCGACGAGGAGATGCTCGGCCGGGCGCTCGGCGAGGTCGAGGGGGCGGTCGTCGCCCTCGGGGTCGGCGGATCGGATCTCACGGTCCTGACCTGCGACGCGGCCGTGCACACCGTGGCGAGGCTCCGTCGCGCCCGGGACGCCGACCTCGTCGGGGGCGGGGGCACCGACCTGAGGGTCGCCCTGGCCGCCCTGGAGACGTTGCGGCCGCGCCCCACCCTGGCCGTCGTGTTCACCGACGGCTACACCCCGTGGCCGGACGCCCCGCCGCCGGGCTGCGCGGTGATCGTCGCCCTGCTGCTGCACGCGGAGCAGGCCGCGCCGGACGTGCCCGGGTGGGCGACCGTGATCGAGTGCCGCGCCGACCCCTGAGGGACGCCCGTCGTCCCGTGTTCACCGGGCTGTCACCGGCGCGCGCTAGCCTCGGGGCCACATGACAACACAGGAGATGGCGGCCTGGAGGCCGCAGGTGGTGGCACTCGACATCGACGGGACGCTCGTCGATCACGAGGGAGTGCTGCCCGACGAGGTGCGCCGGTCGGTCCGGCGCGTGATGGCGGCCGGGGTCCCGGTCGTCCTAGCGACGGGGCGCGGCTGGCACGCCACCCGCCCGGTCTTCGAACAGTTGGGGCTCCCGGCGGGCCCCGCGGTGACGTCCAACGGGGCGGTGACGGTCACGTTCCCGCCGTTCAACCTGGAGCAGGTGCTCACGTTCGACCCGGCCGCGGTGATCGCCACCGTGCTGCGGGAGCACCCCACCGCGGCGATCGCGGCCGAGGTCGTCGGGCAGGGTTACCGCGTGACCAGGCGGTTCCCCGACGGCGACCTTTCGGGGCACATCGAGGTGGTGAGCGCCGACGACCTGGCCGGTGGCGACGTGACCCGCATCGTGGTGCGCGACCCGGAGGCGTCCGACGAGGAGTTCGTCCGCCTGGCCGAGCGCATCGGCCTCCACGGCGTGAGCTACTTCGTCGGTTGGAGCGCCTGGCTCGACATCGCCCCGCAGGGAGTCAACAAGGCGACGGCGCTGGCCGAGGTCGTGGGGGGCCTGGGGTACCGGGCGGCCGACGTGCTGGCGATCGGCGACGGGCGCAACGACATCGAGATGCTGGCCTGGGCGGGGCGCGGCGTGGCCCTGGGGGACGCCGGGCCCGAGGTCCGGGCCGCGGCCGACCACGTCACCGCCCCGTTCGCCGAGGGCGGCACCGTGCTGGAGCTGGATCGCTGGTTCGGCCCGCGCCGGGCCTTCGGGGGAGTGCCGCGCACGCTGGCGTCCTGACGGGCGCCGCAGGCCGACTCGTGGCTTGACAAGGGGTCTAGGGTCGAAGTGAAAGTGAAGGCTCTGACCCCGGGAGCGCATCATGAGCAGCGGCAGCAGCGGCCCCAGCGGCGTGAGGCTGCCACCGGTCGGGGTCCGGGCTCTCCGCCGAGGGGGTGGTGCCCCTGGGAGGTGACTCACCCGCACGCCCGACCCACCCCCGCCACGACTGACAACGATCGGTGCTCGCCCTCGGGCGGCTCCGTCGCTCCCGTTTGAGGCGTCGCCGGGGTGCTCCAGTGGAGGCCACCCGTCGGCGACGGCATCCCCCTTGGACCGGGTCGGCTCCCCGCCGCCCGTCCGATCCTCGCGTGAGGAGTTCGTCATGCCTGTCTACCGCATCAAGGATCTGGCGATTCAGATCGACGCGGGTCTCACCCCGCAGCTGTGCCGGGTTCCGACCCTGTGCCGGATCCCCACCCGCATCCCGTGCAAGTGGGCGACCTGCCCCCAGGTCAGCGTGCCCACCGACTGCTGGTACGCCACCAAGCTGCCCACGACGTGGCCACCCACGTGCCGTGGCACCCTGCCCGAACCCACGACCTACCTCGAGACCATCCAGGAGACGGTCATCAACCCGGCGGAGGCGATCGCCTCCATCGAGGAACTCCGGGGTCAGCTCAAGGAGACCCTTGCCGAACTCGACAAGGTGCAGGAGCAGGTCTCCGGTGTCGGCATCAAGACCGTCGAGGAGCTCGCGGTCGCCGAGAAGGAACTGACCGCCGCCCTCGACGAGGTCAAGGCGCTGAAGGCGAAGCTCCGGCCTCGGTGACCGGCTGAGTGCGGTGTGGTCCCCGGCGCGCACCGCCGGGGGCCACACCCTCACCCGCCGATCCCGACCGCAGCCCGCCCAGCGTCACCCGAAGGAGCCGACCGTGACCCCTGCGCCGACCGAGCCGCTCGCGGCGGCACGCCTGCGCACGAACCCCGCCTACGAGGTGGTGGTCGCGGACCGGCTGACGGGCGACGAGGCGGACCTGTTCCGGAGCCTGGCGGGCGGCGGCGACCTGTTCGGCCTGCTGCGGCCCGATCGCGCGGGGCTCTCGTACAAGGCGGTGGACGCCGAGACCGCGCTGCTGCTCTTCACGCTCGCCACGCCGGGCCCCCTCCCGTCGTTCGCCCGTGCGAAGCTCGGCCCGGACTGCGACCGGGTCGTTGCCGACCTGGTGCTGAGCGGGGTCCTGGAGGTGGAGGGTGAGGGCGGGTTCCGCTCCGGTCCGGACGCCGAGCCTGCGCTGTTCGCCCGGCCCGCGACAGCCGGGCGGGGCCGCACCGGGCAGCTCTCGCTGGCCGCGCTTCGGTACGGCCAGCGCCTGGGCGCTCTGGAGCCAAGTGAGCTGGCCAGTCGGCTCTACGCCTTCAACAGGGCGCCGCTGACGCCGGCCTGGCAGCGGCGGCTGCCGGGGCCGGACGCCGTCCTGGACCACCTGGGCCTCGGCCCGGGTGGCCGCCTGCAGCCGCGGCTCACCGCCGCCTGGGCCGCCCACGGCCCCGACCGCGGCTGGCTCTCGTGGTCGTCGCGGGCCGTCCGGGCCGCCGCGGAGCCCGGCGCCCTCACCTACAAGCTGTACCTCAGCCCCACGCTCGAGGCGCTGCCCGAGCTGGTCGAGGCCTGGGTGGCCGCGTCGCCTCGACTGCGGGCCTTCTCGTTCAAGCTGGGCCTGGACGCCGCCGGGTTGCTCCGACCCGACAAGTGCGTCGCCTACTTCGCCACGCTCGACGACCTGGCCCGCGCGGGCGACGTCCTGTCCGCCGCGATGCAGGGCCTGCCCGCCCAGGGCGTCCCGTTCACCGCGGGCATCACCGCAGACGGGCTGCTGTCGTGGGGCGTCGACCCGCCCCGCCGCGGCACCGGCCGCAGTTGGCGGCTCTGGGTCGCCGAGCACGCCGCCCGCTCGCTGGCCGCCGCGGCCGCGCGGCCGGCGGCGGCCGGGGGGACCGAGCCCTGGCTCTTCGCGCTCCGGCGCCTACAGGTCGCCGGGGTGGACACCGACACCTGGCAGCCCACCGGTGCGTGGCGCGCCGACGTCCTGGAAGGGGAGTGACGCCGTGGCCGGCACGGGACCGATGGTGCTGCCCGAGGACATCCGCCTCGTGCCCGTCGCCGACTTGCCCGAACGCACGCGGGCCAGGTTCGAGTGCGACGACGGCGACTTCGCGCTGTCGCGCCCGTCGGCGCGCACCCCCACCAAGATCGTGGACGCCGAGTCCGCGGCCCTGCTGGAGCGGTTCCGGCAGCCGCTCACCCTCGTGCAAGGCATCGTCGAGCACAGCCGGGCACGCGGTCTCGACCCCGAGCGGACGCTGGAGGAGGCCTACCCGCTGCTCGCCCACCTCGTCCGGTCGGGGATCCTGGTGCCCGCCGACTCCGACCGGGCCCGCGCCATCGCGCCGGTCGCCGGGGCCGGACGCCTCCCCGGCGGCTTCGAGTCCGTGGCCTGCGTGCAGGCCCTGGAGGACACGGAGCTGCACCAGGTGCGGCTGCCGGACGGCCGCATCGCCGCTCTCAAGTTCGCCCGGGCCGGCGCGCCGCCGACGGTGCGCGCCGCCTTCGCTCGCGAGGCGGCCCTTCTGCCCCTCGTCGGGGGCGGGGTGGTGCCCGCGGTATGGGCGTCCGGCGAGGAGGACGGACTGCCCTACCTGGTGCTGGAGTGGTGCCCGGGGATCGGCCTCCTGGCCGCGGCCCAGGAGCTGCGCTCCGGCGATCGGCCGTGGGCCGAGGTGGCGCGGCTGGCCCTCGCCGTGGTGAACGCCTACGCGCAGCTCCACGCGGCCGACGTGCTCCACTCGGACGTCCACCCCGAGAACGTGCTGGTCGACGCGTCCGGCGGCGTCCGGCTGATCGACCTCGGCTTCGCGCGGCTCGACCGTCCCGGCGCCGCGCTCGCGGACGCCCCCCGCGCCGGCGTGCCGTTCTACTTCGAACCCGAGTATGCGCGCGCCGCCCGCGACCGGGCCGAGCCGCCGGCGTCCACCCGAGCCGGGGAGCAGTACGCGGTGGCGGCGCTGGCCTACCAGGTGTTCACCGGCGACTTCTACCTGGACTTCTCGCTGGAGGCCGACGAACTGCTCCGCCAGGTCGCCGAGGACGCGCCGCTGCCGTTCGCCGCCCGCCGCATCCCGGCGTGGCCGGCCGTCGAGGCCGTGCTCGGTCGCGCGCTCGCCAAGGCGCCCGGGGGCCGGTTCGGCTCCATGGCCGAGTTCGCGGCGGCGCTCGCGGCGGCGTCCCGGACCCCACCGGACGCCCCGGGTGCCGCCGCGGCGTCCCTCGCCCGGGGGCCGGACGCGGGGGCCCGGCTCGTCGCCGACGTGCTGGCCCGCCTGGACCCCGAGGCGGCGCTGTTCACTGGCGGGCTTCCGGCCGCCCCCACCTGCTCGGTCAAGCTCGGCGCCGCCGGCATCGCCTACGGCCTGCACCGCCTCGCCGCCGCCCGCGATTCGGCGGACCTGCTCGCCTGGGCCGACGTCTGGTGCGCCCGCGCCCAGCGGGACGCCGACGCGCCGGACGCCTTCGTCAACGACGCCCTCGACCTGTCGGCGTCCCTGATCGGATCGGTGTCGCCCTACCACACCCGGGCGGGGGTGCAGGCGGTGGCGGCGCTCGTCGCACGCGCCCGCGACGACCTGCCGGCGGCCGCCGCCGCCCTCGAGGCCTTCGTCGCCGACTCGCGCGCGGAGTGCCCCACCCGCGACCTCACGCTGGGTCGCGCGGGGACCCTGGTCGTGGGCGCTCTGCTCGCCGAGGCCCTCCCACCCGACGACACCCTGCTCGCTCTGGGGCGCGACCGCCTGCGCTCGCTGTGGGACGAGGTGGCGGAGCTGCCTCCGGTCGACCGGTGCGCCGAGTGGCCCAACCTCGGCATCGCCCACGGCTGGGGCGGACTGGCCTTCGCCGGCCTGCGTTGGTGTGCGGCCACGGGCGACCCACTGCCGCCCGGCCTGACCGAGCGGCTCGACCAGCTCGCCGGCTGCGCCGAGCCCTGGGGGCGAGGGCTGCGCTGGCAGTGGCGCGCCCCCGAGACGCCGCGCTCGACCTGGGGGTACATGCCCGGCTGGTGCAACGGCAGCGCGGGCCTGGTGCCGCTGTGGACCCTGGCGCACCGCTCGCTCGGGGACGACCGGTGGCTCCGGCTCGCCGAGGCGGCCGCCTGGAACGCCTGGGAGGATCCGGCCGAAGCCGGCAACCTGTGCTGCGGCCTCGCGGGTCGCGCCTACGGCCTGCTCGCGCTGTATCGGCACACCGGGGACCGCGTCTGGTTGGAGCGCGCCCGGGTCCTCGGTCGGGCGGCCGCCGCGGCCGAGCGGGACCCCGAGCTGCCCTGGTACAGCCTCTACAAGGGCGAACTGGGGGTGGCGGTCCTGGTCGCCGAGCTGGCCGATCCGGACGCGGCGGCCCTGCCCTTCTTCGAGGCGGAGGGGTGGCCCGCCGCCGCTCCGCGGGGATGACCAACCGAGAGACAGGAGGCGACCATGCCCTTGAACCGCTACGGCGTCCTGGTCGGGCGAGCGCTCGACCGGCGACGGGAGGGGAGCACCGACACCCCGCACTACCAGATCCACGTCGGCACGGACGGCGGCGAGCAGTACCGCATCGCCATCAACGTGCTGTCCGCGCAGGCTCCGTCCGAACTGCTCTACCTCGTCGACGACGACTTCGCCCATCCGCTGCTGGCCGGCATCACCGGGCTGGCCGACGGGTGGCACCCGCTGCCGTCGACGCCGGGCGGCGCCGCGCTCGACTTCATCCGGGGCAACCTGTTCGACCCGGGGGCGATGCGGGTGCTGCCGCCCGACGTGTCGGGGCCGGACAACGACCTGGCCGACCTGTTCGAGCACTACGTCCAGCGCGCGATGGCGGACCCCGGGGCGCGCCTGTACGCGTTCGGGCAACGGTGGGGCCCCGAGGCCGGAGTGCCCGACAAGATCTTCGGCTTCCTGCCCGGCAACGGCGTCCACGACATCCACATGAACCAGGGCAACGGCGGCGCGTACACGCGGGACGACGGCGTCTGGCAGGACGGCGGGCTGATCTTCCACTTCCCCGGCGAGGGCCGCTGGGTGGCCGTGTTCCTGGCGTTCCAGAGCCAGGCGTGGCACACCGACGACACCACCGGCCACGCGATCGGCGGCGGACCCGCCCCATCGGCCGACGCGGCGGTCGTGCGCGTGCTGGCCGCGCTGGTGAACCCCGTCGGGCCCGCCCCCGAACACGAGTGGGTGCTGCTCCTGAACGCGTCGCCCGACCCGGTCGATGTCACCGGTTGGAGCCTGTCCGACCGCGCCAAGACGCGCACGCCGGTGCCCGCCCAGGTGCTGCGGCCGGGCGACACGCTCACGGTGCGCCTGGGTGTCGGGGGCGCCGTGCTCGGCAACAAGGGCGGCCAGATCACCCTGTTGGACGCCGACGGCCTGAAGGTGCACGGCGTCTCCTACACCGAGCCGGACGCCCGGGAGGGCTGGGTGGTGGTCTTCTGAGCCGCGCCGGGAGGGGTCCCGCGCCCTCGTGCCGCAACCCGGTCGCGGCTACGCTCGACGTATGAAGCGGCTCCGGAGCGTGCTTGGGCTCGTCGTCCTGATCGTCGTCGCGCTGGTCGGGGCGACCCCGGCCCACGCCGACGACGACCACCCCACCTGGCGCGTCCAGCGCTACGAACAGCGGGTCTCGCTGGACGCCGCCGGCACCGCGGCGGTGCGGCTCGACCTCTACTTCGACTTCGCCAACGACCCCGGCCGCGGGCCCTACCTGTGGTTCCCGCTGCGCCAGGAGGTCGCCGGCGATCCCGACGTGTGGCGGGTCTTCGACGTGACCGTGAACTCGGTCACCAGCACCACGGGGGCGTCCACCGAGCTGCGCCAGCAGGTCGAGGACGGCAACCTCGTCCTGCGGATCGGCTCCGAGAACCGCAAGGACCGCCGCGGCGTCCAGCACTACGTCATCGACTACACGATCCGCGGGCTCGTCGAGCCCGGGGCGTCCTCGGGCCTGGACGAGTTCAACTGGAACGCCGTCGGGCTGGGTTGGACGGTGCCCCTGAGTTCCGTCCGGGTGGAGCTCACCGGCCCGGTCGCCGCCCAGCGGACGGCCTGCTTCCAGGGCCGCGCCTTCGACCGGCCGTGCGAGGCCGGCGCGCCGGCGTCCACCGTCGAGTACTCCGCCGGGCCGCTGCGGAAGGGCGAGGGCGTCCAGGTGGTCGCCGGCTACCCCGCGGGCACGTTCGTGGGCGCCGAACCCCGCTACGCGAAGCGGTACCACATCGGGAACATGTTCCCGCTGACGCCGGCGTCCGCGGGGCTGACCGGCGCCCTCGCGGCCCTCGGGCTGGGCGCGCTGCTGCTGCAGGTGCGGCGGTCCCGGGATGTGGCGTATGTCGGCCTGACGCCCGGGCTGCGGCCTGTGGCCGGGCAGGAGACCCGCGTCGCGCCGGTGGGGAAGACGCCGGTGGCGGTGCAGTTCCGGCCGCCGGAGGGCGCCCGCCCCGGCGAACTGGGGACGCTCATCGACGGTTCGGCCGGCACCATCGACGTGACGGCGACCCTGGTCGATCTCGCCGTCCGCGGCCACCTGCGCATCACCGAACTCGAGAAGAAGAAGTGGCAGTTCGACCGCCTGGACAACCCCGAGCCGCTGACCAAGCCGGAGAAGAACCTCCTCTCGGCCCTGTTCTCGTCGGGCCCCAGCGTGCGCAGCGACGCGATCAAGCCGAAGCAGTACCAGCGCATGTTCCCCGGCACGAAGACGCTGCTCGACAAGCGAGTCACCACCGAGCTCGGCTGGTTCCGGCGGCGCCCGGGCGTCACCCGGGCCGGGGTCTACCTGGTCGGCGTCGGGCTGATGGCGGGCGGGCTCGCCCTGGGCCTGGTGCTGGCGTTCACCCTCGGGCTCGGGCTGGCCGGCCTCGCCCCGATCGTGGTCGGGGTCGTCACGATGGCGCTGGCCGGCCGGTTCACCCGCCGGACGCCGGACGGAACCGCCGTCCTCGCCCAGACCCGCGGTTTCGAGCTGTACCTGCGCACGGCCGAGGCCGACCAGATCAAGTTCGAGGAGTCGATCGACGTCTTCAGCCGCTACCTGCCGTACGCGATCGTGTTCGGCGTCGCGGAGCGGTGGGCGAAGGTCTTCCAGGACCTGGCTGCCCAGGGCCGCTACACCGCCGACACCTCCTGGTACGTCGGCCCCTACGGTTCCGTGTACAACCCGGGGTTCGCCCACTCGATCGGCGACCTGGGCCACCAGCTGGGGGCGCAGTTCGCCGCCTCGGCGGCGCCCCGTGGCGGCAGCGGCGGCGGGTCGGGCTTCTCCGGCGGCGGCGGCTTCGGCGGCGGGGGCGGCGGCGGCTGGTGACCGGTCCGTTCGGTCGCTGGTGCGGGCCCGCGTCCCGGCGGTTCCCAGCTGTCCCCCCGAGGCCGGTGCCGGAGCCGGCGCTCAGGCGAGCTCGAGGAACAGTTTCTCGAGCTTGGCGAGGTCGGCGGGGGTCGAGGTGGGGTCGGTCAGGCACTGCCGCATCGCATGGTTGAGCAGCAGGTAGCCCGTCTTGTTGAGCGCGGCGGTGGCGGCGGCGAGCACATGGACGACGTCGCCGCACGCGCGGCCCTCCTCGAGCATCCCCACGATGGCGCCCACTTGCCCCTGCACCCGGCGCAGCCGGTGCCGCACGGCGCTCAGTTCTTCCGGGCTCAGCAGAGCCGGCTCCCCCGGGGTGGGTGCGTCAGTGGTCACGGGTCCCCTCTCGACCCGACCATAATACCCCAGGGGGTATTGTGGTGTACACGGGCTCACCGCCCGCTCGAGCCCTAGGCCAGAGGCCGGGTGTCCTCCGCCATGCGCTCACGGCGATCCTGGAGCTTGGCGCGCCGCCGGATCGGCAGGTCGTGCCAAAGGATGCCGGCCACGAGCCAGACGCCGCCGGTCACCGCGATCACGAGCACCACGACCGCCAGGGCCGGATAGCCCGCCACGGTAGGCCCCGCGTCGACGAACGTCAGCAGCGCGCCGGCGACGATCATGGCGGCCAGCACCAGTCCCGCCGTCAGCCGGTTGGCGACCTGGCCGAGGACGCTCAGCGCGCGGCTCTCGTCGAACGCCCGGACCCGCAGTTCGAGCTCGCCCTGGGCCAGGGCCTCAAGGATCCGGTTCGCGCGGCGCGGCAGCCGGCTGATGAACTCCTTGCCCTCCAGGGAGTCGACGAACAGGGAGCCGGCGCTCGGCTTCCAGCCGGCCTCGACGATGGTCGCGATGTTGTCGGAGATCGCGTCGACCGGCGAGAAGCCGGGGTCGAGGTGCTGGGTCGCCTTGTCGAGGTTCAGCAGCGCCTTCGCGACCAGCGTCATCTCCGCGGGCGGGCGCAGCCCGTGGGTGCCCGACAGGCGGGCCAACTCGATGAGCACGGTGCCGGCCTGCAGGTCCGAGCCCAGGGACAGCGTCGAGGACACCAGGTGGGCCACGTCGTCGCGGAAGGCGCCGGCGTCGAAGTCGGGAAGCGGATGGCCCATGCCCGCGAGGGTGGACGCCGCGGCGTCCCCGTCGCCGTCGGCGATGCTGACGAGCAACTTCACCAGCGAACTGCGCACCGGCTTCGGGATGCGGGCCACCATGCCGAGGTCGATCAGGCCGAGCTTGCCGTCCGGGGTGAGCAGGAGGTTCCCGGGGTGCGGGTCGGCGTGCAGGACGCCGTCGACCAGCATCGCGCGCAGCATGAACCGGAACAGCGAGCCGGCGAGCCGGGGCCCGTCGACGTCCAGCAGGCCGAGGGGGGAGACGTCGGTGACCTTCTTGCCGGGGACGAACTGCAGCGTCAGGACGGCGTCCGTGGAGTAGTCGGCGATCGGCAGCGGCACGACGAGATCGTCCTCGTCCTTGGCGAGGTCCGCGAACAGGCGCAGGTGGGCGGCCTCCTTGCGGTAGTCCAGTTCGTCGCCCATGCTGCGGCGGAACTGGCCGAGCATGCGGGACGCCCCCAGTCGCGGTCCGATCGGGGTGTTGCGGTCCACGAAGTCGGCGAGCTGGGTCAGCGACGCCAGGTCCCGCTGCACCTGCTCGCGCGCCCCGGGCCGCAGGACCTTGACCACGACCTCCTTGCCGGTGCGCGTGGTCGCGCGGTGCACCTGGGCGAGGGACGCCGCGGCGAGGGGGGTGTCGTCGAAATCGCTGAACAGCGTCGACACGGACGCCCCGAGTTCGGCCTCGATCACGGCCCGGACGTCCTCGACGACCGCCGCATCGACCCGGTCCTGCAGGCGGGCCAGCGCCGCCGTGTAGCTGGGCGGCAGCAGGTCCTCCCGGGTGGACAGCAGTTGGCCGAACTTGATGTACGCCGGCCCGTAGCTCTCCAGGGAGCGGGCGAAGTCCTCCCCGTCCGCGGCCGAGGCGGCCTCGTCGCCGGGGCCCGTCGAGCCGGCGCCGGGGGTTCGGAAGGCCTTGGCGTGCTTGGCGAGCAGGGTGCCCAGGCGAGCGATGGTGGTCAGGTCGGGCATGGCTCTCCTGTCTGGCCGGGCGCACTCCCAGGCCCGCGGCTCAACGTTAGTGTCCGGATCGTCGGGTTCATCTGGGCCATCGCCGACAAGTGGATCACCACCGGCCGGCAGCGGTCGCGGGCCGACATCGTCGAGTTCGCCGGACGCCTCTTCGACCCTGCGTTCGGCCACCAGGGGCAGGCCGGGGCCTCCACGGCTCGCGCCGATCTCGCCTTCCCGGAGGCGCCCGTCCGCGTCGGGCGGGCCCTCAAGGCGGACGCCGCGCCGCCCGCCTGACCCGTACCCCGCCCGCCGCGGCTCCTCAGCCGCGCCGGAGCAGGGGCGCCACCCGGTAGGGGATGACCTCGCGCAGGAAGACGCTGGTGGACGTGCGGAGGATGCCCGGACACAGCCGGATCTCCTCGGCGACCCGGTAGAGGTCCTCGGGGTCCTTCGCGACCGCCCGGCACAGCAGGTCGGTGCCGCCGGCGGGGGCCACGCACTCCAGCACCTCGGGGATCTCGCTGACCGCCGCGATCGCGTCGTCGAGGCGGTGCTGGTCGAGTTCGGTGGCGACGTTCGCGGCAAGGCCGCGGCCGAGGGCGGCCGGCAGGACGCGCGAACTCGCCAACCGCAGGACGCCCTCGCGCGTCAGCCGGTCGAGCCGCGCCTGGATGGTGCCGCGGGCGAGGCCGGTCCGCTGCGCGATGGTCATCGTGGGCATGCGGGGGTCGTCGTCGAGCACGGTGAGCAGCAGCCGGTCGGTCGCATCGAGCCGATACATGGGCCCCTCCTGGCGATTTGATCAATCTGCGGCGCGAATCGGGCCGTGAACCGAGCATAGTGCGCAATGTGCGCACCGGCAGTTGCGCAGATTGTCGAGCGGGTGTTGGTTTGGTGGTGGCGGAGGTCACGAGCCGAAGCCGACGGCAGACCGAACCGGTTCAGCACCCAGAGCCGGCAGGGTCGGGGTCCGCGACCCCGCGCCGCATCCCGCGTGGTCGAGACCCGGCCCAGGGGAACCGAGGCACCGACCGCCCCGCCGCGACCGCGGCGCCGGCGGTGCCGGACGCCCACGTGCCGGGCCACAGTCGGCCCGGCCACCCCGGCCCAGCCCCTGCCATGATGGGGCCCATGACGGCACGACTGGATCGCGAGGACGCGAACATCAGGTCCTGGGTCACCTGCGCCACCGCGCGGGGCGGCCGCCTCACGCTGGACGCCTCGGCGTTCTTCCCGGGCGGCGGTGGGCAACCGGCCGACACCGGCAAGATCCGCTGGTCCGGCGGCGAGGCCGACGTGACGGCCGTCCACGAGGAGGGCGACGACATCGTCATCGAGACGGACGCCGACGTGCCCGACGGCGTCCACGTGCTCGAATGTGCCCTGGACGCCCCGCGGCGCCACCTCCTCATGCGCACCCACACGGCCTTCCACCTGCTCACGGCCGTGTTGGGCGAGCTTGGCAGCCAGGTGACCGGCTGCAACCTCGAGCCGGGCCGTGGGCGCGGCGACTTCACCGGCATCGGCGCCGAGCAGGCGCGGGCCGCGGTCGAGCGGGCGAACGAACTGGCGGCCGAGGGGCATCCGGTCCGCATCGAGGCCGTGTCGCGCGCCGAGTTCGCGGCGGACCCGTCGCTGGTGCGCCTGGCCACCGACCTGGTGCCCGACGTGGACCCGGTCCGGGTCGTCACCATCGAGGGCATCGACCGGCAGGCCGACGGTGGCACCCACGTGTCGAACACCGCCGCCATCGGGCGGATCGTGTTCGAACGGTTCGAGAACAAGGGGGCGCGGAACAAGCGCATCACGTTCTCGATCCAGGACTGACCGGGGGCCTCTCACGGCCCAGGTGGTGCACCACGGCGCCGACGAGGTTGGCGTCCGCCGAGTGCCGGCAGCCCCTGATCGCGGGTCGCGGCACCGGCACGAGGGTGTCCGCCGCGTCGAAGGTCGCGGCGGCCTGGGCGGCCAGCGCCGCGACGAACGCGGGTCGTCGGCTGATGCCGCCGCCCACGGCGACGGCCTCCACGTCGAGGAGCATCTGCGCGTTGAACAGCAGGCGGGCCAGGACGGCGCAGTAGGCGTCGAGGGCCGCCGTGGCGGCGGCGTCCCCCGCCTCGACGAGGTCGAACACGACGCGGCCGTCGACCGTGGCCGGGTCGCGGCCGGTGGCGGCGGCGACGGCGGCCGTGAGCGCCCCGACCCCCAGCGTGCCGCCGATGCGCTCGGCGGAGAACGGCTCTTCGATCGTGCGCATCAGCAGGCTGAAACTGCCGGCGTAGAAGTGCGTGCCGTGGTGGAGGCGTCCGTCGACGAGCACGGCGCCGCCCAGTGCGGTGCCGACGATGAGCGCGAGCGCGTTGCGGCAGCCGGTCAGGACGCCGTCGCCCACCTCGGCCAGCAGGGCGCAGTTGGCGTCGTTCTCGACCGTCACGCGGGTGGGGCAGCGCGCCGCGACGGCGCTCCTCATTTCCAGACCGCGGGTGAACCTCAGCGCGCCGCCGTTGAACATCAGCCCGGTCGCCGGGTCGGTCTCGCCGGCCGTGCTGATCGCCACCCCGGCCACCTCGGCCGCGTGCCGGTCGTAGACGGCCCCGAGGGCCGCCACGAGCTCGTCGGGCGTGCGCACCGAGGCGGTGGGGAACTCGCCCTGCGCGCGCAGCCGGTACCGGTCGTCGACCACGGCGTGCTTGATCGCGGTTCCGCCGATGTCGAAGGCCAGGTAGCGCATGCGGCCATCCTCCCGCCGGCCGGCGGTCGGGGCAGGGTTTCGGGGCGGCTGGTGGCCCGACGCCCGCGGATGGGCCGCGCGGTCGCACGGCGGGCCCGGCGGCTAGCATGCTGGGCGGCGTCCGTCCGGGCGCCCCCGAGCCACCGTCGAGAGGTCCCCATGCAGGCGCAGTTCCGTCCCGATTTCGAGAAGGCCGGCGGCCTGATCACCGCCGTCACCGTGGACGCCGAGACCGGCGAGGTGCTGATGGTCGCCTACATGAACCCCGAGGCCTTCGACCTGACGCTCGCCACCGGCAAGGTGCACTACTGGTCGCGCTCCCGGGGCAAGCTGTGGAAGAAGGGCGAGTCGTCGGGCAACATGCAGCGGTTGGTCGAACTGCGGGTCGACTGCGACCTGGATGCCGTCGTGGTGCGCGCGGTCCAGGAGGGTCCGGCCTGCCACGAGGGCTACAAGTCGTGCTTCTTCCGCACCGTGGACGCCGACGGCTCGCTGCGTGTCGACGCCGAGCGCCTCAAGACGCCGGAGGAGATGTACGGCGCCCCGGCGTCCTCGACCGCGACCGAGGGCGTCCGGTGAGCGGCGAGGCCCCCCAGCTCCGGCTGGGCCTGCCGAAGGGTAGCCTGCAGAACGCCACCCAGGAGCTGTTCGAGAAGGCCGGCTTCAACATCCAGATCTCCAGCCGCGGCTACTTCCCGACGATCGACGACCCCGAGATCTCGTGCATGCTGATCCGGCCGCAGGAGGCGTCCCGCTACGTCGAGAAGGGCCTGCTCGACCTGGCCATCACCGGCTTCGACTGGATCCTGGGCCGTGACGTCGTCGAGGTCGCCGAACTCGAGTACTCCAAGGTGTCGCGCCGCCCGGTTCGCTGGGTGATCGCGGTGCCCGAGGACAGCCCGATCCGCACCGTCGCCGACCTGGAGGGCAAGCGGATCGCCACCGAGGCCGTCGAGTTGACCGAGCGGTTCCTGGCCGAGCGGGGCATCACCGCCGAGGTCGAGTTCTCCTGGGGGGCCACCGAGGTCAAGGCCCCGCACCTGGCGGACGCGATCGTCGACGTCACCGAGACCGGCAGCAGCCTGCGCGCCAACCGGCTGCGGATCGTGCACGAGATCCTCGAGTCGACCACCCGTCTCATCGCGTCCCGCCAGGCGCTGGCCGACGAGTGGAAGCGCCGCAAGATCGACGACATCGCGATGCTGCTGACGGCGGCGCTGCGGGCCCAGGGCAAGTCGGGGCTGATGCTCAACGTGCCGTCGGCGAGCCTGGAGGCCGTCGAGGCGATCCTGCCGTCGCTGAAGTCGCCGACGGTGTCGGTGCTGCAGACCCCCGGCTGGTTCGCGGTCAACACCATCGTCGACAGCCGATCGGTCCGCGACCTGATCCCGAAGCTCAAGGCCGCCGGCGCCGAGGACATCGTCGAACTCGCCTTGGCCAAGGTCGTCGAATAGGCGGACGCCGCTGCTCTACTGTGCGCGGGGGGCGTCCTGGCCGGACGCGACCGCACCGGGCCGCGCGGGGCCCTACACTGGCCCCAAGCAACGACAAACGTGCTCCGGGGTCGGTGAAAGTCCGAACCGGCGGTGACAGTCCGCGACCCAGAGGCCTCGGCCGCTGGTGGAGCCGGTGGAACTCCGGCACCGACGGTTAAAGTCCGGATGGGAGGCAGCACGGGACGCCCGCGGCGTCCGGCTCGGCGCGTCGGCCTCGGCTGGCGATGCGGGGCCGGGCGGAGCCTTCGGCGTCCGCTGGCCCCGGTCGCACCGACCGGAGGCAGGCGATGTTAGACCCACGCACTCGGCGGCGGCACCTGGCCGCCCCGTGGGTGCTCGCCGTCGTGCTGCTGGCGGGCTGGCAGGCCACCGTGGCGCTGACCGGCCTGCCCACCTTCCTGCTGCCCAGCCCGGGCGCGGTCGTGCTCCGCCTCGGCCAGCTGCTGAGCGGGCCCACCGTCTGGCCCTTCATCGGCACCACGCTGCTGGAGGCCATCGGCGGCTGCCTGTTGGGGGCCGCGGTGGCGTTGCCGCTGGCCGTCCTGATCCACCGCTCGCGCTGGGTGAACGCCGCCGTGACGCCGTTCCTCGGGGCCACCCAGGCGATCCCCGCGATCGCGATCGCCCCCCTGCTCGTGCTGTGGGTCGGCTACGGCCTGCGGTCGGTCGTGCTGCTCTGCTCGTTGCTGGTGTTCTTCCCCATCCTGGTGGCGTCCGTGCTCGGCCTGCGGCACACCGACCCGTCGGTCATCGACGCCGCCCGCATGGACGGCGCCGGCAGCGCCGCGCTGCTCACCCAGGTCGAGCTGCCGCTCGCGCTGCCGTCGATCCTCGCCGGCCTCCGCAACGGCTTCACCCTGTCGGTCACCGGCGCCGTCGTCGGCGAGATGGTGATGGGGGGCGACGGCCTCGGTCAGCTCCTCACGATCCAGCGCGACTCCCTCGACACCGCCGGCATGTTCGCCACCATCGTCATCCTCTGCGCCCTGGCGTCCGCCGCCTACGGGCTCATCCACCAGGTCGAGCGCCGCTCGACCGTCATGCAAGCGCTGTCGGGAAGCTCCCGGCACTAGGAAAGGACCCCTCATGCTCACCCGTCGCCACGTCCTCACCCTCGGCTCCGCCGGCCTGGTGGCCGGCCTCGCCGGCGTCCTCTCGGGCTGCGGCTCGGCGGGCGCCCCGACGTCGGCGGCGACGGCGTCGGGCAGCCCGGCCGCGGGCGGGGCGGCGTCCGCCGGCGCGTCGGCGTCCGGGGGAACCCCGGTGACGATCGGCCTCACCTACATCCCGAACATCCAGTTCGCCCCCTTCTACACCGGGGTGGCCCAGGGGCTGTTCGCCGCCGCCGGCATCGACGCCACCCTGCGCCACCACGGTGCCAGCGAGGGGCTGTTCACCGCGCTGGCGGCGGGCCAGGAGGACTTCGTGATCGCCGGCGCCGACGAGATGCTCCAGGCCCGCGCCCAGGGCCTGGAGGTCGTCGCGATCGCGCCCTACTACCGCCAGTACCCGGCGGTCCTGGTCGTGCCGGCCGACTCCCCGATCAAGACGGCCGCCGACCTGAAGGGCCGCTCGGTCGGGGTCCCCGGCCGCTACGGCGAGTCGTGGTTCGCGCTCAAGGTGCTGCTCAACTCGGCGGGCCTCAGCGAGTCCGACGTGACGATCCAGGAGATCGGCTACACCCAACAGGCGGCGCTGACCGGCAAGAAGATCGACGCCTCCATCGGTTTCGCCAACAACGACGTGGTCCAGTTCAACGCCGGCGGCTTCCCCGTGCGCACGATCCCGCTGACCTCCGGCCCGCTGCCGCTGGTCAGCATCTCGCTGATCACGACCCAGCAGGTCCTGGACACCCGGGGCGACGTCGCCCGGCGCGTCGCGGCGGCGACCGTGCGCAGCATCGAGGCCGTCGTCGCCGACCCGGCCGGCGCCCTGGTCGACGCCGAGGGCTTCGTGCCGGCGCTGAAGGCGGACGCCGCCCAGAAGACCGCCGCGGCGCGCACCCTCGACGCCACCCTCCCGCTGTGGACGGACGCCTCCGGCCGGGTCACGCCGGGGCTGGACGAGGCGAAGTTCGTGGCCATGGCGACCTTCATGGAGCAGCAGGGCCTGCTGGCCAAGCCGGTGGACGGCACGAAGGCGCTGTGGAACGCCCAGGGCTAGCCGATCGGCCTTCGGCGGCGGGGCTATGCTGCCGCTACCCCGTCCAGGAGGAGCCATGAGCGAGACGACCCGGCCGCCGGTCCCGGGCTGGGACGACTACTTCCTCGGGATCGCCGAGGCCGTCTCGGCCCGCGCCAAGTGCGTCCGCCGCCGGGTCGGGGCCGTGCTCGTGCTCGACCGGCGGATCATCGCGACCGGCTACAACGGGGCGGCGCCGGGCCGGCCCGACTGCCTGGAGGGGGCCTGCCCGCGAGGACAGCTCGGCTACGACGAGGTGCCCGGCCTGGGCGACTACGACCGCCCGGGCACACCGGGGTTCTGCATCGCCATCCACGCCGAGGTCAACGCCCTGCTCTTTGCGACCCGGGACACCAAGGGCGCCACGGCCTACATCACCGACCCCCCCTGCCCGGGCTGCCGCAAGGCCCTGGCGGCAGCGGGCATCATCCGGGCCGTCTGGCCGGGCGGGGAACACGACCGGGACGGCCTCGTGGACTGGACGGCTTGAGCCGTGACCGCGCGCCGACCGGGCAACGTCCTGGCGGGCGGACTGCCCGCCGAGACCGAGTCGTTGCCACCGGTCGACGGGCTGAGCACGAGCGGGTTCGCGACCCTCATCGACCGCGGCATCGCGCTGTTCTGCCTGGTGACGCTCGTGCCGTCGGTCATCACCGCCTACGGCCAACTGCAGCACGTGGACCCCGCCTGGCTCGCGATCGTCGGCGGGGCCCTGGTCGCGGTGTCGGTGCTGATGCCGTACTACGCCTGGTCCCGGCGCGGCATCCGGCGGTTGGCGGGCCTCTACGCGGCCGTGGTGCTCGTGGGGCTGGTGACGTGGCCGCTGGCCTGGAGCGGCGACGGGGCGGCCACCGGCGCGATCATGTTGTGGATGGAGATCGGCCTGGCGACGGTCTGCGTGGCGGTGGCGGCGAACGCGGGCCTCGCCGCCGGGTACGGGGTGGTCTGCGCGGTCGTGTTCTTCCTGGTGCGCGGGACGCCCGCCGGCGGCTCGGCCAGCCCCCTGCTCGCCCTCCAGGACGCCCTCGTGGTCGTCGTCCAGCCCGCCGTGACCCTGCTGATCCTCCACTACCTGCGCGAGCGGGTCCTCTGGTTGGACGCCGCCCTGGCGGCCGACCAGGCGGCGACCGCGGACGCCGCCGTGAACCAGGCCCTGGTCGACGAGCGCCGCCGGCTCGACGCCATCGTCCACGACGAGATCATGACGACGTTGGTGGCCGGCGCCCAGAGCCGGACGCCGCACGACCGGTCGGTCGCCGAGCAGGCGCGGCGGGCGCTCGCCTGGCTGGGGCAGGAGGCAGCGGCGGACGAGGACGACTCGGCCGCCGTGTCGGCCGACCAGCTCGTTCGCCTCATCAAGGACGCCACGGCGGGCGTCTGCCCGCGGGCCGAGGTGCTCGGCGAGATCCCGGCGGCGGCCGTCACGATCCCGCAGCAGGTGGTCCGGGTGCTCATGCGGGCCGTCCGGGAGGCGGCGCTCAACTGCGAGAAGCACTCGGCCGCCGAGCACGTGCAGGTGCTGGTCACCGTCACCGCGTCGGCCCGCCGCGTGTCCGTCCGGATCAGCGTCACCGACGACGGGGTCGGTTTCCTCCCGGACGCGGTGCCGCCGCAGCGGCTCGGCCTCCGGGTCGCCATCGGGGAGTGGATGCAGACGGTCGGGGGTCGCTTGGAGGTCAGCTCCGCCCCCGGGCGCGGGACGACCGTGCGGCTGACCTGGTCGGGGGAGCGGTCCCGCCCCGTCGAGCGGCCGGTGCGCCGCACCCAGGCGGACGCCGCCCAGCACCCCCTGTTCAGGACCCTCGACCCGCGGCCCATCGTGGCGGCGGTGGTGGTGTTGGCGCTCGTCCACGCGCTGCTGGGGGCGACGACGCTGCCGCAGTTGCGGCGTCCGGAGCTGCTACTGCTGGGGATGGCCGTGATGGTGGTCGGCCTCGTGCTCGGCATCCGGGCGATGCTGTGGCCGCCGATCACGGTCGCGCGGGGCTGGCTGCAGGCCGGCCTGGCCGTCGGGGTCACCCTGCTGTGCCTCCTGGCGCTGGAGGGCAACGAGGCGGCGGGGCTGCCGTGGCCGGAGCACGGAACCTGGTACGCGGCCATCGTGATGATGATCCTGGTCGTCACTTACACCAGCGGGCAGGCGCCGGCCGCGTGGGTGGGCGCGGCGGCCCATGCCGCGCTGGTGGCGTGGTGGGGGCACCCGCTGAGCCCCAGCGACCTGCTGGTGGTGGCGCTGCTCCCGGTGGCCTGGCTCGGGCTCGCCGCGGTGTTCTTCTACTGGCTCGACGCGATGTGGGCCCAGCTCGACGAGGCGGAGCGGGAGGCGCGCGAGTCGGCGCGGATCAACGCCGCCCTGTTCGGCAAGCTGGTGTTGCGCGAGGTGTGGCTCGCCGAGCTGCGGGCGGAGGTGGGCCCGCTGCTCGAGCACCTCGCCGACGCCGACCGTCCCCTCACCGACGCCGACCGCGCGGCCTTCCTGCTCATGGAGGGCAGCCTGCGCGACGGCATCACGGCGGCCAACTTCAACGCCCCGGGGCTCGGCGCCGCGATCATGGACGCCCGGAGCCGGGGCGTCCAGGTGACGCTCGTGGACAACCGGGGCTCCCGGCTGCCGGAGGCCGCCCGCCGAGCGGCTCTGCGCACCCTGGAGCAGATCGTGCGGTCGGCCGACTCCGGGCGTATCGTGGCGCGGACGGCCCCCGAGGGCTACGACGAGGCGGTGACGATCCTCCGCGCCGGGCAGCCGGGGGAGACCCAGCTGACCCGGATCGGAGAGACCGGCCGGGTGGAAACGGCCTCGTGAGGGGCGCAGAACGGACGAGGGACGGGATGGCGATCAGAACCGCGATCATCGACGATCACGAGGCGATCCGGCTGGGAATGGAGGCGGCCTTCGCGGCCAGCGGCGACGAGCGCGTCCAGTTGGTGGGGGCGGCCGCGACCGTGCCGGAGTTCTTCGCCGCCGGGGTGGACGCCGACGTGGTGCTGCTCGACCTGCGGCTCGCCGACGACTCAGACCCGAAGGACAACGCCGAGGAGCTGCGCGCCCACGGGGTCCAGGTGGTCGTGTACTCGATCGCCGACAACGTCCGGCTGCTGCGGCGCGCCCTGGCCGGCGGGGCCGATGGGGTCTGCCGGAAGGCCGACCCCATCGCGGCGACGATCGAGGCGATCGTGGCGGTGTCGGAGGGGCAGCAGGTGATCAGCCAGGAGATCCTGGCGGCCATCGAGGGGGACCAGGACTACGTGGCCGCGGCGCTCGGCGCTCGCGAGCGCGAGGTGCTGAGCCTGTACGCGGCCGGCCTTGAGATCCCGGAGGTGGCGCGCGCCCTGTTCATCACCGAGAACTCCGTCAAGGAGTACCTCAAGCGCATCCGCGCCAAGTACACGAACGTGGCCCGGCCGGCGGCGTCCAAGCTGGATCTCTTCCGCCGCGCCATCGAGGACGGCATCGTGCCGCCCGTCCAGCCGCTGCGCTGATTCGGGGGCTCAGGCCCGGTCCACCACCCCCGGTGCCGGACGCCGCGTGCCGACGGCGTCCGCCCGCACTCCTAGAGTGGGCGCGTGCTGATGACCGTCGTCGACCCCGCCCGGCTGTGGGCCGCGCTGCCGGCGGCGCTCGACGGGGGCGGCTGCCTCGCGCCGGCGTCCGACGCGGTCACCCTGGCGATGCTGCGCCCGGAGCTTCCGGTCGAGGACGCCGACGCCGCCCTGATCGTGGCCACCTCCGGCTCGACGGGGCGACCCAAGGGGGTCCTGCTGTCCCGGCGGGCGCTGAGGGCCTCGGCCGCCGCCACCCACGAGCGGCTGGGCGGGCCCGGGCGCTGGCACTGCGCCCTGCCCACCTCGTACGTGGCCGGGGTCATGACCCTCGTGCGGGCGCACGTGGCCGGCATCGCCCCGGTCTTCGTCGCCCCCGACCTCGCCGACCTCGCGCCCGGGCCCGGCCGCAACTACCTGTCCCTCGTGCCGACGCAGGTGCACCGGGCGCTGGAGCGCCCCGAGGTGGCGGCCCGGGTGGCCCGCTTCGACGCCGTCCTGGTCGGCGGGGCCGCGCTGCCGGGGGACCTGCGGGCGCGCGCGGCGGCGTCCGGGATCGCGGTGGTGACCACCTACGGCATGAGCGAGACCTGCGGCGGCTGCGTCTACGACGGCGTGCCGCTCGTCGGCGTCGACGTCGCCGTCGAGCCCGGCTCGGGGCGCGTGACGATCGGCGGCCCGGTGCTGTTCTCCGGCTACCGCCTCGATCCGGACGCCACGGCCGCGGCCCTGGTCGGGGGCCGGTTCGTGACCGCCGATCGCGGCCGCTGGGCCGACGGGCGGCTCCAGGTGCTGGGCCGGGTGGACGACGTGGTGATCAGCGGCGGCGTCAACGTCGACCTGGCCGAGGCGCAGCGGGTGGCCGACGAGGTTCTGGGCCCCCCGGAAGCGGGCGGGATCGTCCTGGTCGGCGTCCCCGACCCGGCCTGGGGCACCCGGATCGTCGCCGTGACCACCGGGGCCCTGACCGTCGACGAGGTGCGGGACCGGCTCGGGCAGCACCTCGGGCGGGCCGCCCTGCCCCGGACGGTGCGGCGGGTCGGGGTGTTGCCCCGGACGGCCAGTGGGAAGATCGACCGGCAGAGGCTGATCGCGAGGGAGGTGCCGGGTGGCCACGGCGGCTGATTGGCTCGAGGGGGCCCGGCTGCGGACCCTGCCCGCGGCGGTCGCGCCGGTGATCGCAGGCTCGGCGGTGGCGCTGCACTACGGCGGCTTCCACCTCGTGCGGGCCCAGCTGGCGTTCGTCGTCGCGCTGGCCCTCCAGGTGGGCGTCAACTTCGCCAACGACTACTCCGACGGCATCCGGGGCACCGACTCGGCCACCCATCGCGTCGGCCCGCAGCGGCTGGTGGGCTCCGGGGCGGCGTCGCCCGAGCAGGTGCGGACCGCCGCCTTCGCGAGCTTCGGTGTCGCGGCGCTGGCCGGCCTGACCCTGGTCGTGCTGACGGGCGCCTGGTTCCTGCTGCCGGTCGGCGCGGCCGCCGTGGCCGCGGCCTGGTTCTACACGGGAGGCCGCCGCCCCTACGGCTACCTGGGCCTCGGCGAGGTGTTCGTGTTCGTCTTCTTCGGGCTGGTGGCCGCCGTCGGCACGACCTACGTCCAGTTACTGCGGGCGCCCGAGGCCGCCTGGTGGGCGGGGGTGGCCACGGGCGCCTTCGCCTGCGCGATCCTCGTCGCCAACAACCTGCGCGACGTCGCCGGCGACACCCGCGTCGGCAAGCGGACCCTCGCGGTGCGGCTCGGCGACCGCCGCACCCGGTGGCTCTACGTGGGGCTGGTGTTCCTCGGGCTGTTCGGGTTCTTCCAGGTGGCGGCGTCCACGACGTGGTGGGGACTGGTGGCGCTGCTGGCGGCCGTGGCGGTCGTCGGCCCGGTGCGGCTGGTGCTCGACGGGGCGCTCGGCGGCCAGTTGATCCGGGTGCTCAAGCTCACCGGGATCGCCGAGCTGGCGGGGGCCGTGCTGCTGTACGCCGGCCTGTGGCTGGGGTGACGCTCCCGGCCAGCGCCGTGCCGCCGTTGGTGCCGTTCGACCTCCCGTTGACCGTCCGGTTCCGGGGCATCACCCGGCGGCGCGGCGTCCTGGTGCGGGGCCCGGCGGGCTGGGGCGAGTGGAGCCCCTTCGCCGAGTACGTCGCCCCGGAGATCGACTCCTGGTGGCGGGCGACCCGCGAGGCGGCCGTCGAGGGCTTCCCGGCTCCCGTCCGGGACCGCGTCCCGGTCAACGTCACGATCCCGGCCGTCGGGCCCGCGGACGCCCACGCGCGGGCCGCGGCGTCCGGCTGCGGGACCGCCAAGATCAAGGTCGCCGACCACCCCGGTTCCTTCGCCGAGGACCTGGCGCGCGTCGAGGCCGTCCGGGACGCCCTCGGTCCGGCCGGGCGGCTCCGGGTCGACGTCAACGGCCGCTGGACCGTCGACGAGGCCGTCCCCCGGCTGCGCGTGCTGGCCCGCTTCGGCCTGGAGTACGCCGAGCAGCCGTGCGCGACCGTGGAGGAGCTGGCCGACCTGCGCCGCAGGCTGGCCCGCGCCGGCGTCGACGTGCCCGTCGCGGCCGACGAGTCGATCCGGCGCTCCGGCGACCCGGAGCGGGTCGTCGCGCTGGAGGCCGCGGATGTCGCCGTGCTGAAGGTGCAGCCGCTGGGGGGCGTCCGGGCCTGCCTGTGGCTGGCCGAGCGACTCGGGCTGCCGGTCGTGGTGTCGTCCGCGCTGGAGACCTCGGTGGGTATCGCCGCAGGCGTGGCGCTGGCCGCCGCCCTGCCGGAACTGCCCTACGCCTGTGGCCTCAACACGGTGCCCCTGCTCGCCGAGGACGTCGCCGCCGACCCGCTGGTGGCCGTCGACGGGGCGATCGCCGTGCGGCCCGTGCGCCTGCGGCCCGTGGCAGAGTGGGACGCCGGCGACGCCGCCGCCGACGCCTGGCGGCGCCGGTGGCTGACGATGGAGGAGAAACCCACGTGGTGAGCACGAGCCCAGCCTGCGCCCGGGTGCTGGTCGCCCAGCTCGTCGCCCAGGGGGTGCGCGAGGCGGTCCTGTGTCCCGGCTCCCGGTCGGCGCCGCTGGCGCTCGCCCTGTTCGAGGCGGACGCCGTCGGTGCGCTCCGGCTGCACGTGCGCACCGACGAGCGTTCGGCGGGGTTCCTGGCGCTGGGGCTGGCGAAGGCGTCGCGGACGCCGGCGGTGGTCGTGACGACGTCGGGCACCGCCGTCGGCAACCTGCTGCCCGCCGTCATGGAGGCCGCCCACGCGGGGGTGGGGCTGGTCGTGGTGTCGGCCGACCGTCCGGCGGCGCTGGTGGGCTTCGGCGCCAACCAGACCACCGACCAGGTCGGCCTGTTCGACGGGTTCGTGCGGTACACGGCACGGGTCACCTCGGCCGCGCACCCCGACACCTGGGCCGCCCAGGCGGCGAAGGCGGCCGTGCTGGCGGCGTCCGGGCCGGTGCACCTGAACGTCGAGCTCGACGTCCCGCTCGTGCCGGGGGCCGACGAGGACGCGCCGGCGCTCGCCGACCTGATCGCCGCGGCCCGCCCGCTGCGCCGGCACCGGCCGGTGTGCGGCGAGTGTCCCGCGGTCGAGCTGCCCGCCGGGCCCCGGACCGTGGTCGTCGCGGGCGACGCCCCCGCCGAGGTGGGGGCCGCGGCGCTGGCCCTGGCCACGGCGGCCGGCGTGCCGCTGATCGCCGAGCCCTCGTCGAACGCCCGCGCCGGGGGCGCCCTGCGGTGCGGGCGGCTCGTGCTGGCCGGGCCGCTGGGCGACGAGGTCGAGCGCGTGATCGTGTTCGGGCACCCGACCTTGTCGCGCCCGGTCACGAAGCTGCTGTCCCGCGAAGATGTCGACCTGATCGTGGTCGCCGACGACGACGCCGACTGGCCCGACCCCGGCCACCGGGCGCGCCTGGTCGCCCCCCGGGTCGCGCTGCCCGCCGGAGCTCCCGCCTGGCTGGGCCGGTGGCGTGCGGCGGACGCCGAGGCGTCGGCACGCGTGGACGCCGTCGTCGCGGACGCCGGCCTCACGGGCTGGTCGGTGGCCGCGGCCGTGTGGGCGGCCGCGGCGGACCAGTCGCTGGTGCTGGGGGCGTCCCAGCTGATCCGGGACGCCGACCTCGCCCCCGTCTCCGGCCGGCCTCCCGGGGTCTACGCCAACCGCGGGCTCGCCGGCATCGACGGGACGGTGTCGACCGCCCTGGGCGTCGCGCTGGCCGTCCCCGGGCGCCCGACGACGCTGCTGTGCGGCGACCTGACGTTCCTGCACGACAGCAACGGGCTGGCCCTCGGCCCGGGCGAGCCTCGCCCCGACCTGCGGATCGTCGTCGCCGACGACGCGGGCGGCGCCATCTTCGCCACCCTCGAGTACGGGCAGGACCGGTTCGCCCCGACCTTCGAGCGGGTGTTCGCCACCGACCCCGCCGTCGACCTGGCCGCGCTGGCGGCGTCCTACGGGGTCGACGTCGACGTCGTCGAGACGGACGCCGCCCTGGCCGCCGCGCTCGCGCGTCCGCCGGTCGGGATGGAGGTGGTGATCGCGCGGCTCGACCGCAGCCGCCGGCGTGCGCTCAGCGAGGCCGTCACCGGCGGGCCCCCGGCCTCCGGGGGCCCGCGGGGCTAGGACTGCGACCGCAGCCAGGCGCGCAGGTGCCAGGTGGCGCGCACGTCGTCCTCGTTGTACTCCAACACCCGCACCCGGGCCGCGGCGCGTTCGTCGGGGGTCGCCGCGCCGACGGCGTCCGAGAACCACGTCTGGGAGGCCAGTCCGCCGGGCTCCTCGTCGCGCCACCGGAAGCCGCTCACCGCGGTGGCCACCACCTTCAGCCCCAGGCCGTCGGCACCGAAGAAGTGGCTCCGGACCACGGAGAACAGGTCGACGAAAACCTCGGCCGTCGCGGCGGCCGCCCAGTCGGCCAGGTCGGTGTCCCCGTGCTCGGCCAGGCGCGCGGCGAGCCGGTGCACCCGGATCGTTTCGTAGCTGCTGTAGTGGTAGACGGCGGCGTCGCGCCCCTGGGTGACGGCCCGCAGCCACTCGAAGGCCTCGGCGGCGAGGGTGCGTTCGGCGTCGGCGTCCATCGGCTCGAAGCGGGCGAACGAGCGGTAGTAGCGCCGGCCGGAGGCCCGGTCGTCCACGTGGAAGCCCCACAGGTAGGCGTGGTCGCCGGCGGAGGTCTCGATGTCGAGGTCGATCTCCAGTTCGTGCTCGGGCAGCGGGATCGGCCCGGTCGTGGTGCGCTCGAGCGCGACCCCGGTGGCGATCAGCCGGGCCCGCCGGTGGGCGCGGCGCAGCCGCTCCTCGCCGCCCTCCCGGTGCGCCACGCGCGGCAGGTACTCCGGGAGCAGGGCCGCCAGGTCGACGGCGGCCAGGTCGGCGACCGTGGTCACGCCCAACGACCGCAGGGTGCGGACCTCGTGCGGGTCGAACTGCGCCTTGGCGAGCCGCTTGCTGAGGTCGTCGTCGTCGAGCTGCCCGGCGCAGTGCTCGAACCAGCTGCAGTAGGCGCACTCGCGGTGGATCACCGGCGCCGGGGCCGGCTCCGCGCCCGCGCCGAGGGCCCGCAGGGCCAGCACCACCCGCACCCGGTGTTCGTGGTCGTAGCGGGAGAGGGTCGACACCCGGGTCGGCTCGCCCGGCTGGGCCGCCGCGGGGTCGGGGGCGGCGAGCGGCGCGGCCAGGTCGAGCCACGTGATGACGGCGTGCTGGCGTCGTGACCCGGGGAGTTCGGTGCGCTCCAGGCCCACCACCCCCGCCCAGGGCCGGGACGCCGCGTGCCCGGTGGCCTCGAGCAACCTCCAGTGGTGCGCCACCTGGAGCGCGGCGTTGAGCCGCCCGCCCCAGCGGAACCGCTTCCCGGGCAGGGGGTAGCGCGACGACGGGTCGGCCAGCGGCGAGATCTCCACGGGGTCGTCGTCCGGCCCGGCCATCTCCCACACCCGGTGGTACTTCACCTGGACGGGCACGTAGCCATCCCCGCTCCACAACAGGGCGGACGGCCGCCCGCTGCGGTGGCCCGCCCAGTCGCGGGGAAGCAACGGCCCGACGATCAGTCGGTACCGCTCCCGCAGGGACCGCAGCGCGGCCTCCTCCTGCTCGGCCGACGGCGCGCCGCGCAGCGCCCGCAGGTCGATGAAGGAGTCGACGCCGTCGCGCAGCGTGCCGAACACCTCGGCCTCGATGGCGTCGGCGTCGTGGAAGAACGGCGGCGGCGGCACCTCGCGGGTCGGGGCCCGCAGGCCGGGGGTGAACGCGTGGAACGTCTTCAGCGGGCAGGAGCGGGCGGCGTAGGCGTCCAGGACGAACGGTGGCTCGGTCATGCGCGCGCGCGGTGGAGCGCAACCGCCCCGCCGGACAGGTTCTTCCACTCGACGTCGCGCCAGCCGGCGTCGACCATGAGCTGGGCGAACGCGCGCTGGTCGGGCCAGGTGCGGATCGACTCGGCCAGGTAGTCGTAGGCCGCCGGGTTCGACGAGAAGGCGTGGGCGGCCGCCGGGATCACCCGGGCGAGCACGACCCGCTGGTACAGCGCCCGGAAGGGCGCCCAGGTCGGGGTCGAGAATTCGTTGATCACCGCGATCCCGCCCGGCCGGGTCACCCGGCGCAGCTCGCGCAGCGCGGCCAGGGTGTTCTCGACGTTGCGGATGCCGTAGCTGACCGTGACCGCGTCGAAGGTGGCGTCGGTGAACGGCAGGTCGAGGGCGTCCGCGTGGACGAACGGCAGGTCGGGCCAGCGCTTCTTGCCCTCGGCGAGCATCCCGAACGACAGGTCGACCGGCACGACGAGGGCGCCGGCGTCCGCCAGCGGGCGCGACGAGGTGCCGGTGCCCGCCGCGACGTCGAGGATCCGCATCCCGGGCCGGGGGGCGAGGGCCCGCACGACCTGCCGGCGCCAGTAGAGGTGCTGGCCGCCGGTCATGATGCCGTTCATCAGGTCGTACCGCGACGCCACCTTGTCGAACATGGACGCGACGTCCGCCCGCCGCTTCGCCAGCGTCGCCCTGGTCTCCGACTTCCCCGCCACGGGAGCCCATCTTTCCACGTCCGCGCGACGGTCCCGGTCGCCACCATGTGCCCCACGTCCGGCGTGGTTGCCGCGGTGCGTCAGAATCGACCGCATGGCCAAGCGAACCCCGGTCCTCACCGCGTCCGGCATCTCCAAGTCCTTCGGTCCCGTGACGATCGTCGAGGACTTCTCCCTCGAGGTGTTCCCCGGCGAGGCGGTGGCGCTGACCGGCCGCAACGGCGCCGGCAAGTCCACGATCCTGCGGATGCTGATCGGAGCCACCCGGCCCGACGCGGGCCGCATCGAGTTCGAGGGAGTCCGGATGTCCGAGACCGACCCGGCGATCCGCCGCGGCGTGGCCACGGTCATCGACGACCTCGACTTCTTCCCCGACCTCTCGGTCGTCGAGCACCTCGACCTGCTGGCTCGCGCCCACGGCGTCCCGGACCCCGAGGCGATCGTCGACGACGTGCTGGCCGAGGTGCAGCTCGTGCCCCAGTCGGGCCAGCTGCCGGGCACGCTCTCGTCGGGTCAGCGCCGACGGCTGGCCCTGGCCACCGCCTTCGTGCGGCCCCGCAGGCTGCTCGTCCTCGACGAGCCCGAACAGCGCCTCGACGTCGAGGGCGTCGCCTGGCTCGCCGCGCGCCTGCGGGCCGAGCGCGAACGCGGCCTGGCGATCGTCATGGCCAGCCACGAGCCGCACCTGGTCGAGTCGGTCGCCACCCGGAAGGTGCGCCTCGTCGGCCCGAGCCGCGCCGACATTCCGGACGCCCCGGGCGCCGGGACCGCGGAGGATGCCGAGGACGCCGGGGCCGGCGCATGAGCAAGAAGTCCAAGAAGCTGATCCGGCAGCTGGCGGCCCAGCCGGACGCCCCCGCCGCCGCTCCGGGCGGGCCCGACGACGTCGACGCCGCCGCCGATCCCTACGCCGCCTTCGCCGGCCGGGACTGGGGCTTCCGGTTCCTGCCGGACGCCCCCGCCGAGCCCGTCGACGAGAAGGCCCTGCACCTGCTGATGAAGGAGTGGCGCCACGGCCGGGCCTCCCGGACGATCGGGCAGGTCCTCGGCGACGCCTACTTCATGATCTTCAGCCTCGTCGTGCTCGGGGCCATGGTCGTCAACCTGCTGCTGAACTCCAACCAGCACGCCGCCGGCTGCACGACGGACGCCTGCCTGGCCGGCCGCACCCTGCTGCCGTGGGCGGTGCTGTTCGCCGTCGCCACCCTCACGCTCGCCGTCGCCCGCATCTTCGGTCCGGTGCTGGCGTCCGCCGCCGAGGGGTTCTGGCTCATGGACGCCCCCATCTCCCGCACCCGGCTGCTGGGCGGCCGGCTGCGCGGCGTCGTGCTCGGGGCGTTCCTGGTCGCCGGTGCCAGCGCGGCGCTGTTGGCGCTGCTCGCCGGGGCCGCGCCGCTCGGCGTCACCGGCTGGGCGCTGGGGACGGGCGCCGCGGCGTCCGGCCTGATGGCGCTGGCCGCCTTCGAACAGTCGCGGGAGCGCCGGGTCGTCGTCCGGGGCCTGCAGATCGTCTTCGGCACGGCCGCCGCCGCTGCGGTGGTCTGGATGGTGCTCGTCGCCGCGGGCCGCGCCCCCCTCCTGGACGCGTTGCCGACGGCCGCCCCGTGGCTCGTGGCCGGCGCCGGCGGCGTCCTCGCGGCGGTGTTCGGGGTGGCCGCCTTCCGGCGGCTGAACCAGATCCGGCGGGCCCGGCTACTGTCGGGCGGCTCGCTGGTCTCGGGGATGCAGGGCGCCATGTTCGCCCTCGACCTGGGCCTCGCCCGGGACATCCTCGTCGAGCGCGAGGCCGTCGAGCGCGGCCACGTCCGCCCCACAAAGGGGCGCGGCCTCGGCCTGCGCGCCCTGATCTGGCGGGACGCCCAGCGGGTCGTCCGCTTCCCCAAGCCGCTGCTGGGCCTGGTCGCCGCGGCCCTGGTGCCCTACGCCCTGGACGCCCTCGGCATCGCCCTCCTGCTGCCGCTGGTCGCCTCGCTGGGCCTGGCGGCGGCGCTCGTGCCCTTCCTCGGCAGCCTGCGTGTGCTGACCCGGACCGGTGGGCTCGCCCGGTCGTTCCCCTTCCCCACCCGCGACCTCCGCAACGCGCTCATGGTCGTGCCCACCCTGTTGGCGGCGGCCTGGATGGGGGTGGCGTTCCCCGCCGTCGCCGGCGTGGCGGGCGGCGTCCAGCGCGCCGCTCCGGACGCCCTCGCCGTCACCTTCGCCATCGGCGTGGCCGGGCTGCTCGGGGCGGTCCGCTGGCAGACGGCGAAGCAGGTCGACTTCAACACCCCGATGGTGGCCACCAACGCCGGGGCCCTGCCGCCGGCCCTGATCTTCAACCTGTTCCGTGGCCTCGACGTGTGCCTGCTGGTCACCGCGCCGCTCATGTTCGGGGCGCCGGTCTACGTGTCCATCGGGCTGGCGCTCGTCGTGTACTTCTTCCTGGGCGTCGACATGGGCGAACTGCAGGAGGAGGCCAAGGAGCAGCAGCGCATCGCCGCCGCCGAGAAGGCGGCCGCGAAGGGCACCGCGGAGAAGATCCGGATCAGCAGGCCGAAGCGCTGACTCACACGCTCCGGTCGGCCTCGGCGACGCCGAGGGCGTCCAGCATCGGGCGCAGCTTGGCGACGGTCTCGGCGACCTCGGCGTCCGGGCGGGAGCGCCCGACGATGCCGCAGCCGGCGTACAGCCTGATCGAGCGCGGATCGGCGGGGGCCAGGCGGCCGCACCGCAGCGCGATCGCCCACTCCCCGCCGCCCGCGGTGTCGATCCAGCCGACCGGGCCCGCGTACCGGCCCCGGTCGAGGCGCTCGTGCGCCGCGATCGCGGCCAGGGCGGAGGCGGTCGGCGTCCCGCAGACCGCCGCGGACGGGTGCAGTCGTCCCGCGAGCCGCAGCGAGGAGACGGTCTCCCGCATGACGCCGGTGACGTCGGAGGCCAGGTGCATCACGTTCGGCAACTGCAGGACGAACGGGGCGTCCGGCACGTTCATCCCCGTGCAGTACGGGCGCAGCGCGTCCGCGACGGACGCCACCGCGAACTCGTGTTCCTCCAGGTCCTTGCCCGAACCCGCGAGGGTCTCCGCGAGAGCCTCGTCCTGGGAGGGGTCGCCGCGGCGGATCGTCCCCGCCAGCACCCGCGACGTCACCAGCCCGCCCTCGGCGCGCAGCAGCATCTCGGGGGACGCCCCCACCAGCCCGTCGATCGAGAACGTCCAGGTCGAGGGGTAGGACGCCGCGAGTCGCCGCGCCAGCCAGCGAGCCTCGATGGGGTGTTCCGCCACGACGTCCACCGCGCGGGCCAGGACCACCTTGCCCAGCCCGCTCGCCGGATCGTTGATCGCGGCCACCACGCGGGCGACCGCGGCCGCCCAGCCGGCGGCGTCCAGCGGCCCCGGCCGCACCGCGACGGCGCCTGGCCCCGCGGCGTCCGGGGCGACCGGCGGTAGGGTCGGCTCCCCGTCGCCCACGAGGGTCAGCCAGGACCGGCCGCCGCGGCGTCCGACGATGAGGCGCGGGACCACGAGCACCGAGGACGTCGACGTGTGGCCCGGATCGAACGCGAACGAACCGAACGCGAGGGGGCCCGCGCCCCAGGTGTCCGGGAGGTCGGAGGAGTGGTCGATCCGCCCGGAGACGTCGGCCCACCAGTCCGCGCCGGCATCGAGGGAGGGGACCTCGGCGCGCAGCGCGACGCCGAGGCCGACGAACCCGTCGCCCCGGCGCACCCAGGCCACGTCGGACGCCTCGGCCAGGTAGCCGAGCAGGTCACCCGGGTCCCGGATCGCGACGGTCCGCGCGCGCAGGGCGGGCGGCAGTTCAGGCAGGGTCACGAGGGACGAGCATAGGCGGGGGCCGGACCCGCCACGCACCCCGGATGCCATGTTCCATCTGCCGAGTGGCGGATGGCCGAAGCTGCCGGGCGTGCCTAGACTGACCGCGAACTCCACTCGGTCACTACGGGTGGAACCGCGACGATGAGGTGGTGACGATGGCCGGCGCCGAGCCCGAGCAGGGGAGGGGCGTGGTCGAATCCGATGTCATCGTGGTGGGAGCCGGCCCGGGCGGGTCGACGGCGGCCCGCTACCTCGCGGCCCGCGGCCTGCACGTGTCCCTGCTGGAGAAGGCCGAGTTCCCCCGCGACAAGGTGTGCGGCGACGGCCTGACGCCGCGGTGCACGCGGGCGATGATCCGGCTGGGGCTGGACGTCTCGGAGTCGGCCGGCTGGCTCCACAACCACGGCCTGCGCGTCTACGGGGGCCGCGTCGCGCCGTTCGTGCTGCCGTGGCCGGAACTGGAGACCTTCCCGAGCTTCGGTCTGGCGCGGCGGCGCACCCAACTCGACCAACTCCTGGCCGAGCACGCCGTCGCGGGCGGGGCGCGGCTGTACACGAGCACGACGGTCACCGAGCCGGTCCTGGACGCCCGCGGCCGCATCTGCGGCGTCCGCACCCGGGACGGCGGGCTCTTCACCGCTCCCTTCGTGATCGCGGCCGACGGCAACGCGTCCAAGGTCGCCTTGCGGATGGGGCGCGAGAAGCGCGACGACCGGCCGATGGGGGTGGCCGTCCGCACCTACGTGCGCAGCGAGCGGCACGCCGAGCCCTACATGGAGTCGTGGCTGCAGTTGTGGGACGGACGCCCCAACGCGTCCAACCTGCTGCCGGGGTACGGCTGGGCCTTTCCGCTGGGCGACGGCACGATGAACGTCGGCCTGGGCACCGTCGCCCCGAACAGCGCGGCCCTCGGCAAGGTCGACTACCGGGACCTGCTGGAGCGGTGGCTGCGCGGGGCGCCGGCCGAGTGGGGCATCGCGTGGGACGGCGTGACCGAGCCCATCAAGGGCGCGGCGCTGCCGATGAGCTTCAACCGGCAGCCGGCGTACGCCGACGGGCTGCTCCTGGTGGGGGACGCCGGCGGCATGATCAGCCCCTTCAACGGCGAGGGCATCGCCTATGCGATGGAGTCCGCCGAGCTGGCTGCCGACGCGGTCGCCGAGGCGCACTACCGGGGGCCCGGCACCTCGAGCTCCGAGCGGGCACTGCAGGGCTACCAGACGCGCCTGAAGGGCGAACTCGGGGGCTACTTCCGGCTGGGCGGGACCTTCGTCAAGCTCATCAACCATCCGCAGATCATGCGGTTGTGCGTCGAGTACGGCCTGCCCCGGCCGGTCCTCATGAGATTCGTCCACAAGCTGCTCGCGCACCTGTACGACACCCGAGATGGTGATTGGATGGACAAGGTCATCACCGCAGCGACGAAGGTGGTGCCCTCGGCATGAGCTGTCGTAACCAGAAGGGACGGGGCAAACGATGAGCCCTTATATTCCGATCCTCGGAGTCCTGGTCTTCTCCGCGGCCCTGCTGGCGGTGATGGTGCTGGCCTCCCTCGTGATCGGCCCGCGCCGGCACAACGTCACCAAGTACTCCGCCTACGAGTGCGGCATGGATCCGACGCCGCAGCCGGTCGGCGGCGGCCGGTTCCCCGTGAAGTACTACGTCACGGCGATGCTCTTCATCATCTTCGACATCGAGGTCGTGTTCCTCTACCCGTGGGCGGTGGCCTTCGATCGGCTCGGCCTGTTCGCGCTGGTGGAGATGATCCTGTTCGTGGCGACCGTGTTCGTCGCCTACATCTACGTCTTCCGCCGCGGCGGACTCGACTGGGACTGACCGTAGGAAGGATGACCGATGGGTATTGAAGACGCCCTTCCCGAGGAGGGGATCCTCACCACCACCATCGAAGCGGTGGCCGGTTGGATGCGCCGCGCCTCGATCATGCCCGCCACCTTCGGCCTGGCCTGCTGCGCGATCGAGATGATGGCGTTCGGGTGTGCCCGCTACGACGCCGACCGCTGGGGGCAGGTGGCGTTCCGCGCCTCGCCCCGGCACGCCGACCTGCTGATCATCTCCGGGCGGGTGAGCCAGAAGATGGCCCCGGTGATGCGCAAGGTGTACGACCAGATGCCGAACCCCAAGTGGGTCATGGCCATGGGCGTGTGCGCGTCCTCCGGCGGGATGTTCAACAACTACGCGATCGTGCAGGGCGGCGATCACATCGTGCCCGTCGACGTGTACGTTCCCGGCTGCCCGCCGCGCCCCGACATGTTCATCGACGGCATGTTCAAGCTCCGCGAGATCGTGCTGCGCGACCCGATGGGCGCCCACCGTGCCAAGGTGCTCGAGGATCTCGAGCAGTACCGCCTGGCGGCCCCCGCCACCATCGAGATGAAGGGGCTCATGCGATGAGCGAGCAGAAGCCGGATCCCGCGGCCCAGATCCCGCCCACCGTCCCGCAGGCCCCCCACCCGGTGCCCCCGGCCCCGAGCGCCGCCGACGTGATGCCGCCGTCGCCCGAGCAGGCGTCGGGCCAGCCGCAGCCGGACGCCCCCCCGCCGGCCCCCACCCGGCGCGGCATGTGGGCCGACGGCGTCCCGGACGTCTCCGGCTACGGCGGGCTGACGACCGAGATCGTGCGGCCGGCCGGAGAGCCGCTGCCCGGCGGCTCCTGGATGGAGACCATCGGCGTCCGACTCGACGCGCTCGTGCCCGGCGCCATCAGCCGCGTCGTGTGGGCGCTCGGTGAGCTGACCTGGCACGTGCCGCGCGAGAAGGTCGCCGAGGTGATGCGGGCGCTGCGCGACGACGCCCACCTGCGGTTCGAGATGTGCGCCAGCATCTCGGGGGTGCACTACCCGCTGGACGCCGGGAACGAGTTGCACGTCGTCTACCACCTGTACTCGTACACCCACAACCGCCGGCTCCGCGTCGAGGTCTCCTGCCCGGACGCCGACCCGCACGTCCCGTCGGTGGTCGCGACCTACCCGCACGCCGACTGGCACGAGCGGGAGACGTGGGACATGTTCGGCGTCATCTTCGACGGGCACCCCGCCCTGACCCGGATCCTCATGCCGGACGACTGGGTCGGGCACCCGCAGCGCAAGGACTACCCGCTCGGCGGGATCCCGGTGGAGTACAAGGGCGCGGTCGTCCCGCCCCCCGATCAGCGGAGGAGCTACAGGTGACCACGAGCGAGAACGCCGACCTCTTCGCCGCGCCCGGCGAGGCTGTCGCCGACCGCGTCTACACCGCGCACGGCGGCGACTGGGAACGCATCGTGCACGAACAGTCGGAGCGCGCCGACGAGACGCTCGTCATCAACATGGGGCCCCAGCACCCGGCCACCCACGGTGTCCTGCGGCTGATCCTCGAGTGCGAGGGCGAGACCGTGAAGTCGCTGCGTCCCGGCATCGGCTTCCTGCACACCGGCATCGAGAAGAACATGGAGTACCGGACCTGGAGCCAGGGCTCCGCGTTCGTGACCCGGATGGACTACATCTCCCCGCTGTTCAACGAGGCCGTGTACTGCCTGGCCGTCGAGAAGCTGCTGGGCATCACCGACCAGATCCCCGAGCGGGCCACGCTCATCCGGGTGCTGATGATGGAGCTCAACCGCATCTCGAACCACCTCGTCGCCATCGGCACGACCGGCAACGAGCTGGGCGCGACGACGGTCATGATGTCGGGCTTCCGGGAGCGCGAGATCATCCTCGACTTCTTCGAGGCGGTCACCGGCCTCCGGATGAACCACGCGTACATCAGGCCCGGCGGGGTAGCCGTCGACCTGCCGGAGACCGGGCTGTCGCAGTTGCGCGAGACGATCGCGTGGCTGGAGAAGTACATGCCGGAGATGTCGCTGCTGGTCCAGGAGAATCCGATCTTCAAGGGCCGGACGATGGGCGTCGGCGTTCAGGACCTGACCGCCTGCATGGCGATGGCGGTCACCGGCCCGATGCTGCGCTCGGCCGGGTACGCGTTCGACCTGCGCAAGGCCCAGCCCTACTGCGGCTACGAGACCTTCGACTTCGACATCCCGACGTGGGACACCGGCGACTGCTACGGCCGCTACCGGGTCCGCCTCGCCGAGATGTGGGAGTCGCTGAAGATCGTCAAGCAGTGCGCCGATCGGCTCGAGGCGACCGCCGGCCAGCCCGTGATGTACACCGACCCGAAGTTCGGCACGCCGGCCGACCTGACGGTCGGTCCCGACGGGCAGGGCAACAGCCACGAGCACGTCCGCCGCATCATGGGCGAGTCGATGGAGGCGCTGATCCATCACTTCAAGATCGTGACCGAGGGCTACCGGGTGCCCCCGGGTCAGGCCTACGTCGCGATCGAGTCCCCGAAGGGTGAGTTGGGCTGCCACGTCGTCTCCGACGGCGGGACCCGGCCGTACCGCGTCCACATGCGGGACTCGGGCTTCAACCACCTGCAGTCCGCGCCGCTCCAGTGCGAGGGCGGCATGATTTCCGATGTCATCATGGCGGTCGCCTCGATCGACCCGGTCATGGGAGGTGTCGACCGGTGAGCGGTCACGAGTTCCAGTCCTACTTCCCGGAGTCCGGTGGCGTCGACTACTCGGACACCTCGACAGCCATCGACGACCGCGCCATCGCGGAGCTGCGCCAGCTGGCGGGCCGCTACCCGCAGGCGCGCTCCGCCCTGTTGCCGATGCTCCACCTGGTGCAGAGCTACGACGGGCGGATCTCCCCCCGCGGCATCGAGGTGTGCGCGGAGATCCTCGGCATCTCGACGGCACAGGTGTCGGGGGTGGCGACATTCTACACGATGTACCACCGGCGCCCGGCGGGGAAGCACCACATCGGCGTCTGCACGACGGCGCTGTGCGCGGTGATGGGCGGCGACATCCTGCTCGAGAAGGTGTCCGAGAAGCTCGGCATCCACGAGGGCGAGACCACGCCGGACGGCCTGTTCTCCCTGGAGCGGGTGGAGTGCAACGCGGCCTGCGACTTCGCGCCGATTATGATGGTCAACTGGGAGTTCATGGACAACATGACCCCGGCGAAGGCCACCGAGATCCTGGACAAGCTCGCCGCGGGCCAGGAGGTCCAGTCCTCACGCGGCGCGACGATCACCGACTGGCGGTCCGCCGAACGCGTCCTGGCCGGATTCGACGACGGTCGCGCCGACGAGGGCCCGACCGCCGGTGAGGCGTCCCTCAGGGGCCTGAACCTCGCCCAGGAGAGGAACTGGACGGCCCCCGCACCCGGTTCCACCACGGCGTCCGCGCCGGCTCCCTCCCAGGAGAAGAAGTGACCGACATGCTCACCCCGGTCCTGACCGCCAACTGGGCCGACGACCGCGCCTGGAAGCTCGCGAACTACGAGCGCCGCGGCGGCTATCAGGCGCTGCGCAAGGCGCTCAAGATGAGCGCCGACGACGTGATGACCGCCGTCAAGGAGTCCGGCCTCCGTGGTAGGGGCGGCGCCGGCTTCCCGACCGGCATGAAGTGGAGCTTCGTCCCGCAGAACAACCCGAACCCCAAGTACCTGGTCGTCAACGGCGACGAGTCGGAACCGGGTACCTGCAAGGACATCCCGCTCATGATGGCCAGCCCGCACACCCTCGTCGAGGGCGTGATCATCAGCTCGTACGCCATCCGCGCCCACCACGCGTTCATCTACATCCGCGGCGAGGTGCTGCACGTCCACCGCCGGATGCAGCAGGCCGTCCGGGAGGCCTACAGCGCCGGCTACCTGGGCAAGAACATCCTGGGCACGGGCTACGACCTGGAGGTCATCGTCCACGCCGGGGCCGGCGCCTACATCTGCGGCGAGGAGACGGCGCTGCTCGACTCCCTCGAGGGACGCCGCGGCCAGCCCCGGCTCCGGCCGCCCTTCCCCGCGGTGGCCGGGCTCTACGCCTCGCCGACCGTCGTGAACAACGTCGAGTCGATCGCGTCCGTGCCGTCGATCATCGCCAACGGGGCGAGCTGGTTCGCGTCGATGGGCACCGAGAAGAGCAAGGGCTTCGGCATCTACTCGCTGTCGGGCCACGTGGCCCGACCCGGCCAGTACGAGGCGCCGCTGGGCATCACGATGCGGCAGCTGCTCGACCTGGCCGGCGGGATGCGCAACGGGCACCAGCTCAAGTTCTTCACCCCGGGCGGCAGCTCGACCCAGATCCTGACCGCCGCGCACCTCGACCTGCCGCTCGACTTCGACTCGGTCGCGGCGGCCGGCTCGCTGCTGGGCACGCGCGCGCTGCAGACCTTCGACGAGACCACGTCGGTGGTGCGGACGACGCTGCGTTGGGTGGAGTTCTACAAGCACGAGTCGTGCGGCAAGTGCACGCCGTGCCGCGAGGGCAACTGGTGGCTCGTCCAGATGCTCAAGAAGTTCGAGGCCGGCCAGGCCGAGGAGGGCGACATCGAGAAGCTGCTCGACGTGGCGTCCAACATCGGCGGGCGCTCGTTCTGCGCCCTGGCCGACGGCGCGGTCGCCTGCGTCCAGAGCGCTGTCAAGGAGTTCCGCTCCGAGTTCGAGCAGGGCTACCACACCCCGGCCTGGGAGCTGTTCCCCTACGAGAAGTCCGCGCTGTTCGCGACGAACGAAGGAGGCCGGGCATGAGCGTCGACGCCAAGGACGCCGCCGTCCAGAAGTCCGATCTGGTCTCGGTGTTCATCGACGGCACCGAGGTGCGCGTGCCCAAGGGCACGATGGCGATCCGCGCCGCCGAACTCATCGGGGTGGCGATCCCGCGCTTCTGCGACCACCCGCTGCTCGACCCGATGGGCGCCTGCCGCCAGTGCCTGGTGGAGGTGCCCGACATGGGCAACGGCCGCGGCATGCCGAAGCCGCAGGCGGCGTGCACGCTCGAGGTGGCCCCCGGCATGAAGATCGCCACCCAGAACACCTCCGAGGTGGCCCGCAAGGCGCAGGAGGGGATCATCGAACTCCTCCTGATCAACCACCCCCTCGACTGCCCGATCTGCGACAAGGGCGGCGAGTGCCCGCTGCAGAACCAGGCGATGACGAACGGTCGGGGCGAGAGCCGGTACGGCGGGGTCAAGCGCACCTTCCCCAAGCCGGTCTCGATCTCGGCCCAGATCCTGCTCGACCGCGAACGGTGCGTGCTGTGCGCGCGGTGCACCCGGTTCTCCGAGCAGATCGCCGGCGACCCCTTCATCGCGCTCGTCGAGCGTGGTGCGTTGCAGCAGGTGGGCATCTACGAGGAGCACCCCTATCACTCGTACTTCTCCGGCAACGTCGTCCAGATCTGCCCCGTGGGGGCACTGACCAGCGCGGCCTACCGGTTCCAGGCTCGGCCGTTCGACCTGGTCAGCACGGTCACCACCTGCGAGCACTGCGCCTCGGGCTGTGAGTTGCGCACCGACCACCGGCACTTCCAGGTGAAGCGGCGGCTGGCGGGGAACCTGCCCGCGGTGAACGAGGAGTGGAACTGCGACCGGGGGCGGTTCGCCTACCGGTACGCGCAGGGCGACGACCGGCTCACCCATCCGCTGGTGCGCGAGAACGGGGTGCTCCGGGCGGCGTCCTGGCCGGAGGCCATCGACGCCGCGGTCGCGGGCCTCCGCGCTGCGGGGTCCGCGGTCGGCGTCCTCCCCGGCGGCCGGCTCACCCTGGAGAACGCCTACGGCTACGCCAAGTTCGCCCGGGCGGTGCTGGGCACCAACCACATCGACTACCGCTCCCGGCCCCACTCGGCCGAGGAACTCGCCTTCCTCGCCAGCGAGGTCGCCGGACGCACCCTCGCCGACTCGGTGACCTACGCCGACCTCGAGGCCGCCCAGAAGGTCGTTCTGGTCGGCTTCGAGCCGGAGGAGGAGAGCCCGATCGTCTTCCTGCGGCTGCGCAAGGCGGTGCGCAAGAAGGGGCTGCAGGTCGTCGCCGTGGCGCCCTTCCTGAGCGCCGGCAACGCGAAGCTCTCGGCGACGCTCGTCGCGACGCGGCCCGGGGCCGAGGCCGCGGCCGTCGCCGCCCTCCCGGTGGAGGGCGACACCATCGTGCTGGTGGGGGAGCGGGCCGCCCTGGCGCCGGGCACCCTCGCCGCCTGCGCGGCGCTCGCCCGCCGCGGCGGCGTCCGGCTCGCGTGGATCCCGCGCCGGGCGGGCGAGATCGGCGCGATCGAGGCCGGCTGCCTGCCGAACCTGCTGCCGGGTGGCCGCCCCCTGGACGCCGCCGCGCGCGTCGATGTCCAGACCACCTGGGGCGTCGACCACCTTCCGCCGCTCGAGGGCATGGACGCCGACGGCATCCTGCGCGCCGCCGGCACCGGCCACCTCAAGGCACTGGTCGTCGGAGGTGTCGAACCCACCGACTTCGCGGACGCCGCCGCCGTGCGTGCGGCGCTGGAGGCGGCTCCGTTCGTGGTCAGCCTCGAGCAGCGCGTCAGCGAGGTCACCGAGCGGGCCGACGTGGTCCTCCCGGTGGTGTCGATCGACCGGCAGGCCGGCACCTTCGTCAACTGGGAGCACCGGCGTGGCCGCGTGAACCGCGTCCTCCGGGACGACCGGGTCGCGATGACCGATCTGCGGGTACTCGCGGCGCTCGCCGACGGGCTCGGTCGCGACCTGGGCGTCCGGCGTCCCAGCGCTGCGCTGGCCGAGCTCGACGAACTGGGCGGCTGGGAGGGCGTCCGGTCCGCAACGGCGTCCGCCGCGCCGGCCCGGCCGGCACCGTCGGCGCCGGGTGGACTGGTGCTGGCCAGTTGGCGGCAGTTGATCGACGGGTCGGCCGGGAACGCCGGTGCCCCCGACCTGGTCGCGACGGCGAAGCAGCCGGTCGTCCGGCTCAGCGCGCAGACCGCTCAGCGGCTCGGGCTGAGCGAGGGCGAGGACGTGACCGTGACCGCCGGACGTGGCGACCTCACGCTACCGCTGGCGATCGAGCCCACCCTGCTCGACGGCGTGGTGTGGGTGCCCGGCAACTACTTCACGGGTTCCACCGGCGAACTGGCCGTTCGCCCCGGTGATGCCGTGACCGTGAACCGCGGAGGTGTGGCATGAACCCCGACATCCAGGCGCTGTTCTTCAACGATCCCTGGTGGATCGTCCTCATCAAGTGCGTGGGGATCGTCGTCGTCGTCCTGACCTGGCAGATCTTCAACGTGTGGTTCGAGCGGCGCTTGCTCGGCAAGATGCAGCAACGCATCGGACCGATCATGAACGGCCCGTTCGGCCTGGGGCAGACCCTCGGCGACGGGTTGAAGTTCCTCCTCAAGGAGGACTTCGCCCCGAAGATGGTCGACCGCGTGCTGTACACGCTGGCGCCGATCATCGCGGGCGTGTGCGCGTTCACCGCCTGGTCGTCGATCCCGCTCGGCGGCGAGGTCAACATGTTCGGCGTCACCACCCGGTTGCAGGTCACCGACCTGTCGACCGGCGCGCTGGTGATCCTGGCGATGGGCTCGGTCGCCATCTACGGCTTCGTGCTGGCCGGCTGGTCCTCGAACTCGCCCTACTCCCTGCTGGGTGCGATGCGGTCGTCGGCCCAGATGATCTCGTACGAGATCTCGATGGGCCTGTCGTTCGTGGCCGTGTTCCTCTACACCGGGTCGATGTCGACCAACGCGATCGTCGACGCGCAGTCCGCCCCGCTGCTGGGGCAGCCCCTCCTGGCCGGGCTGGGGCTGCAGAACTGGTACTGGCTGGTGCTGCTGCCGAGCTTCGTGATCTACGTCATCTCGATGTTCGGCGAGACCAACCGGGCGCCGTTCGACCTGCCGGAGTGCGAGTCCGAACTGGTCTCGGGGCACATCACCGAGTACACCGGCTTCCGGTACGCGATCTTCTACCTGTCGGAGTACATCAACATGACGACCGTTTCGGCCGTCTGCACCACGTTGTTCCTCGGCGGTTACAAGGCCTTCTGGCCGTTCTCGCTGATTCCCGGCATCGACTCCGGCTGGCTGGGCCTCGTCTGGTTCGTGCTCAAGGTGCAGCTGCTGATCGGGGGGTTCGTGTGGGCGCGCGCGTCGCTGCCGCGGTTCCGCTACGACCAGTTCATGGACCTGGGCTGGAAGTGGATGATCCCGATCTCGCTGGTCTGGATCCTGCTGATCGCCACCTTCAAGGGCCTGCGCAACGCCGGCCTGATGAGCCCGTTCGTGTTCCTGGGGCTGGCGGCGGTGGTCGCCCTCGCCTTCCTCGCCATCTGGTTCCTGGGCTCGCCGGAGGAGGAAGCGCCCCGCGTCGGTGACGAGCCGTTCGACGCGTTCGCGGGCGGTTATCCGGTCCCGCCGCTGCCGGGCCAGTCGCTGCCGGAGTTCGCGGACATGGTGCGCGGCACGGCCGAGCCCGACCCGATCACCGAGGAGAAGTAGTCATGGGCATGTTGGATGGCTGGGCCGGGTTCGGGGTCACCTTCCGGACGATGTTCCGGAAGACCTTCACCCAGGGCTACCCCGAGAAGGGCAAGGAGAAGATCACCGCGCCGCGCTTCCACGGCCGGCACCAGTTGAACCGGTGGCCGGACGGCCTGGAGAAGTGCGTCGGCTGCGAGCTGTGCGCCTGGGCCTGCCCCGCGGACGCGATCTACGTCGAGGGCGGCGACAACACCGACGAGGAGCGGTACAGCCCGGGGGAGCGGTACGGCCGCGTCTACCAGATCAACTACCTGCGGTGCATCCTCTGCGGCATGTGCATCGAGGCGTGCCCCACACGTGCGCTCACGATGACGAACGACTTCAAGCTCGCCGACCTGACGCGCGAAGACATGATCTACACCAAGGACCGCCTCCTGGCCCCGCTGCTGCCGGGCATGGAGGAGCCGCCGCATCCGCGCCGGCTGGGCGCCGACGAGAAGGACTACTTCCTCGGTCTGCCGCCGACCGGCGTCCCGGACACGCGGACCGCAGCCCCCACCGCCGCCGAGGGAGAAGCCTCATGAATCCCGCACTCGTGCCGCTGGTCACCGGAACGGAGGTGGCCTTCTGGATCTGCGCCCCGCTGATGGTGCTCGGTGCCCTGGGGCTGGTCTTCTTCCGGAAGGCCGTCTACTCGGCGCTGTCCATGGCCTTCGTCATGCTGAACCTGGCGGTCCTCTACGCGACGATGGATGCTCTGTTCCTGGTGTTCGTGCAGATCATCGTCTACACGGGCGCCATCATGATGCTGTTCCTGTTCGTGCTGATGCTGGTCGGCGTGGGCACCCCGGACTCCATGGTCGAGACGCTCAAGGGCCAGCGGGCGCTCGGGATCCTGACCACCGTCGCCGTGGCCGCCCTGCTGATCTTCGGGATCGGCGGGTCGCTGCGCGGCAATCCGGTCGGCCTCGCCGAGGCCAACGCCGCCGGCAACGTCGAGGGCATCGCGGACCTGCTGTTCGGCCGCTACGTCTTCATCTTCGAGCTGACAGCGGCGCTCCTGATCACCGCCGCCCTGGCGGCCATGATCCTGGCGCACCGGTCGCGGGTCGCCCCGCGCGTCACCCAGGCCGACAAGGCGCGGGCCCGCATCCGTGCCTACGCCGAAACCGGCGCCCACCCCGGGGCGGCGCCCAACCCCGGCGTCTACGCCGGCCACAACTCGATCGCGGTGCCGGCGTTGCTGCCCGACGGATCGGCAGCCGAGGCGTCCCTCAGCCAGACGCTCGTGCTGCGCGGCACGACCGTCGACCCCGAGGCGCTCACGCGGGGCACCCAGGACCGCTTCCGGGCGATCGAGAGCGTGCGGTCCAGCGAGGAGGACGACGAATGAACCCCGAGAACATGCTGATGCTCGCTGCCATCCTGTTCGCGATCGGCGGCATGGGCGTCATGCTGCGGCGCAACGCACTCGTGGCGTTCATGTGCGTCGAGTTGATGCTGAACGCGGCCAACCTGGCCCTGGTGGCGGCGGCCCTGATGCACGGCCGCCTGGACGGGCAGGTCGCGAGCTTCTTCGTCATGGTCGTGGCCGCCGCCGAGGTGGTCGTCGGCCTGGCGATCATCGTCACCATCTACCGCACGCGCCGGACGACCTCGGTCGACGACGCCAACCTGCTGAACCTCTGAGGAGTCTGCCGTGACCTTGTTGGAGACCCTCGTCCAGCCCGTCGCCGCCACGGGCATGTTCGCGAACGCCTGGTGGATGATCGGCGCGCCGCTCGCCGTCGCGGCGATCCTGCTGCTCGCCGGTCGCGTGGCGGACGCCTGGGGCCACTTCCTGGCGGTTGCCGCCGTCGTGTTCTCGTTCGCGGTCGCCGCGTGCCTGTTCGCCCAGCTGCTCGGGCGCGCCGTGGACGCCCGGATCGTCGAGTCGCAGTTGTTCACCTGGTTCAGCGTCGGGGCCTGGACGTTCGACGTCGGGCTCCAGGTCGACCCGCTGTCGATCCTGTTCGCCCTCCTCATCACGGGCGTCGGCAGCCTGATCCACATCTACTCGATCGGCTACATGGCGCACGACCCCCGCAGGCGACGCTTCTTCGCGTACCTGAACCTGTTCGTGGCCGCGATGCTCACGCTCGTGCTCGCGAACAACTACCTCATCCTGTTCGTCGGCTGGGAGGGCGTCGGCCTGGCGTCGTACCTGCTGATCAGCTTCTGGCAGGAGAAGCACTCCGCGGCGGCGGCCGGCGTCAAGGCGTTCGTGATGAACCGCGTCGGCGACTTCGGCATGCTGCTCGCGATCTTCTCCATGCTGGTGATGTTCGGCGGCTCGTCGTTCACCGCGGTCAACCACGGGGCCGCGAACCTGCCGCCGCTGTGGGCCACGCTCATCGGCTTGTTCCTGCTGCTGGGGGCCTGCGGCAAGTCCGCCCAGGTGCCCCTGCAGGCCTGGCTCCTGGACGCCATGGAGGGCCCCACCCCGGTGTCGGCGCTGATCCATGCCGCCACGATGGTGACGGCGGGCGTGTACCTGGTCGTCCGCAGCCACGTCCTGTTCGAACAGTCCGCCATCGCGCAGACGGCCGTCGTCCTCGTCGGCACCGTCACCCTGCTGGCGGGCGCCTGGATCGGCACGAGCCAGGACGACATCAAGAAGGTGCTCGCCGGTTCGACGATGAGCCAGATCGGCTACATGATGCTCGCCGCGGGCATCGGTCCCGCCGGGTACGCGTTCGCGATCTTCCACCTGCTCACGCACGGCTTCTTCAAGGCCAACATGTTCCTCGGGGCGGGCTCGGTGATGCACGGCATGCACGACGACGTGAACATGCGCAACTACGGTCGGCTCGCTCAGTACATGAAGTACACGTACTGGACGTTCTTCTGCGGGTACATCGCGATCATCGGCGTCCCGCTGACCGCCGGGTTCTTCAGCAAGGACCACATCATCGAGGCGGCCTTCCACCACAACCTGATCATCGGGCTGTGCGCTCTCCTCGGCGCCGGCATCACCGCCTTCTACATGACCCGCCTGATGTTCATGACCTTCTGGAGCGAGAAGCGCTGGGAGCCGGGCGTGCACCCGCACGAGTCGCCCAAGGTGATGACCATCCCGCTCGTCGTGCTCGCCGTGCTCTCGCTCGTCGGCGGCGCCGCGATGAACTGGTGGATCCAGACCTGGCTCGAGCCGGCGGCCGGCAACCACGCCCACGAGGTGGCCCTGTTCACCCCCATCGGCGGCGTGACCATCGCGGTCGTCGCGGCCGGCGTCGCTCTCGGCTGGTACGTGTTCGGCCGGAACCCCATCCCGAAGGTGGCCCCGGCCTCCCGCAACCCGTTCACGCTGGTGGGCCGCAACGTGCTGTACGGCGATCTGATCAACGACTCGGTCGCGGTCAAGCCCACCTACGCCCTCGGACGGGCCGCCGTGGCCACCGACGACGCCGCCCTCGACGGCGCCGTGGACGGGCTCGCCCGCGGCTTCGGCGGGCTGTCGGTGGTCGTGCGCAAGCTACAGACGGGTTACGCGCGCAGCTACGCGCTCACCATGACGACGGGCGTCCTCCTGGCCGCCGTGGTCCTGATCCTCAGCCAGCTGGCCTGAGGGAGGAGTTGAGATGAATTTCCCCTGGCTCACCATCCTGGGGCTGCTGCCGATCGCCGGCGGGCTCGCCCTGTTCCTCCCAGTGAAGGGCGCCAGCCGTCCCCTCGGCATGTTCTTCGCCCTGGCCACCCTGGTGATGGGGCTCGCCACGGCGGGCGTCTACGGCGCCGACCCGGCGTCCCTGACCGTCCAGGCCCCCTGGATCCGCGCGATCGGCGCCTGGTGGGCGCTCGGCGCCGACGGGATGGGGCTGGCGATGGTGCTGATGACCGTCGTGCTGACCCCGCTCGTCCTGCTGGCCGAGTGGAAGCTCCCGTTCGAGGGCGGCAAGTGGGGCCCGCAGGCCTTCATCGCGCTGCTCCTGATCCTCGAAGGCCTGTCGATCTTCGTGTTCACCGCGAACGACGTCCTGCTGTTCTACCTGTTCTTCGAGGCCACCCTCATTCCGGTCTACTTCCTCATCATCGGCTACGGCGGTGCACGCCGGGGCTACGCGGCCATCAAGTTCCTGCTCTTCAGCCTGGCCGGCGGCCTCATCATGCTCGCGTCGGTCATCGGACTGTATGCGGTGTCGTCCAGCCAGGGGGCGCCCAGCTACCTGCTCGGCGACCTGCAGCGGATCGACCTCGGCGGTGACCTGGGGCGCTGGCTCATGGTCGGGTTCCTGATCGCCTTCGTGATCAAGGCCCCGATGGTGCCCCTGCACACGTGGCTGCCGGACGCCGCCGAGCAGTCCACCCCCGGCACGGCCACGATGCTGGTCGGCGTCCTGGACAAGATCGGCACGTTCGGCATGATCAAGTTCTGCCTGGGGCTGTTCCCCGAGGCGTCCCGCTGGGCCGCGCCGGTGATGATGTTCCTCGCGTTGGTGTCGATCCTGTGGGGCGCGCTCGCGGCCATCGCGTCGACGAACCTGATGCGGCTCGTGGCCTACACCTCGGTCAGCCACTTCGGCTTCATGGTGCTGGGCATCTACGTCATGACCACCCAGGGGATCTCCGGCTCGGTGTTCTACATGCTGAACCACGGGTTCTCCACCGCGGCGCTGTTCCTGGTGGTCGGGTTCCTCATCCACCGCAGCGGCAGCGCCGACATCAACGCGTTCGGCGGCGCCCAGAAGCTGGTGCCGGTGTTCTCCGGTGTCTTCCTGGTCGCCTGGCTGTCCGCGCTCGGCCTGCCCGGCCTGTCCACCTTCGTGAGCGAGTTCATGGTGCTGGCGGGCACGTTCGGGCGCGAGCCGTGGTACGCGGCGATCGCCGCCATCGGCGTGATCCTGGCGGCCGTCTACGCGCTGCGGGTCTACCGGGTGGTCATGACCGGCCCGGTCACCGACGCCTCCCAGGCCCACTTCGTCGGGCGCGACCTGACGGTGCTCGAGAAGGCCGTCATGGTCCCGATCATCGGCGTGATGCTGGTTCTCGGGTTCTATCCGCAGCCGGCCGTCCAGTTGGTTGAGCCCACGGCCCAAACGGCCATGCAGCGGGTGCAGGTCGCCGACCCGGCTCCCGTGGTGAAGGGAGAGAAGTGATGACGTCGATGCTGGTGCCGCTCTTCACCGCGCCCGTGATCGAGTTCCGGGAGCTCGCCCCGGTGCTCATCCTGTTCGCCGCCGCGATCGTGGGCGTCCTGGTCGATGCCTTCCTGCTGCGCGACTGGCGACGCTGGCGTGACGAGATCCAGATGGGGCTGCTCATCGGCAGCACGGTCGCGGCCCTGGTGTACGTGGTGCTGAACGCCCGCAAGGGCCTCAGCGGACCGTTGGCGATGGGCTCGCTGATGCTGGACGGGCCGACCTACGTCGCGTGGGGCGCCTTGCTGGTCTTCGGGCTCCTGGCCGTCCTGGTGTTCCGGGAGCGGCGCGTGAACGGCGGCGTGACGGTCTTCGCCAGCGCGGCGTCCAGCGTGCCGGGCAGCGTCGAAGAGGCCGAGGCGGACCGGGTGCGCCTGGAGCAGACCGAGGTCTACCCGCTGGCCCTGTTCGCCCTCACCGGCATGCTGGTCTTCGTCGCCGCCAACGACCTGCTGACGCTGTTCGTGGCGCTCGAGGTCTTCTCCCTGCCCCTCTACCTGTTGTGCGGGATGGCGCGCCGCCGCCGGCTGCTCTCGCAGGAGGCGTCCCTGAAGTACTTCCTCCTGGGTGCCTTCAGCTCGGGCATCTTCCTGTTCGGCGTGGCCCTCCTCTACGCGTTCGCCGGCTCGTTCCGGCTGGGGGACATCGCAGCCGCGGTGACCGCCCCGCAGTACGGCCGGGGCCTGCTCTACGCCGGCCTGGTGCTGCTGGTCGTCGGCCTGCTGTTCAAGGTGGGCGTGGTTCCGTTCCACAACTGGACGCCGGACGTGTACGTCGGCGCCCCCACGCCTGTCACCGGCTTCATGGCGATCTGCACGAAGCTGGCTGCCGTCCTCGCCACGCTCCGCGTGTTGTACGTGGCGCTCGGGGGCGAACGGTGGAGTTGGCAGCCGATGCTGGCCGTGCTGGCCGTGCTGACGATGGCGCTGGGCGCCGTGGCGGGTCTGACGCAGCGCGACGTGAAGCGCATGTTGGCCTACAGCTCGATCGCCCACGCGGGCTTCCTGCTGACGGCGGTCGTGGGCGCGAGCCAGGACGCCGCGCGCACCCCGACGTCGGTCTCGGCGATCCTCTTCTACCTGATCGCCTACGGTTTCGCGACGGTGGGCGCGTTCGGGCTGGTGACGATGGTCCGCAACGAGGCGGGCGAGGACAACTCGTTCGCCGCGTGGTCGGGCCTGGCCAAGAAGAACCCGTGGATCGCCGGCCTGATGTCGTTGTTCCTGCTGAGCTTCGCGGGCATCCCGCTCACGGCCGGCTTCATCGGGAAGTGGACCGTCTTCGCAGCCGCGTGGCGGGGCGGCTACAGCTGGCTGGTCGTGGTCGCGGTGCTGCTCAGCCTCGTGGCGGCCTACTTCTACCTGCGGCTGATCGTCGTGATGTTCGGCGGCGAGCCGGCGCGGAACTCGTTCGTCAGCGAGGCCAGCGGCTGGACCTGGGTGCCGGTGCTGATCGGCGCGGCGGCCACCGTCTGGCTGGGGGTGCTGCCGGACTCCGTCCTGTCGGTCGCCTCCGGGTTGGGCACGTTCCTGCGCTAGCGGCTAGCATCGGCCGAACCACGTCGGCAGCGAAGGGAAGTCCGTCTTGTCGGTCCAGCAGCACGACATCGATCCTGCGTTCTCGGCGTTCGTCACCGAGCGGCTGGGGGCCATCGAGGCGCGCCTGCTGGCGGCGGCGGAGGCGGACACCGACTTCGTGACGGCTGCGGCGAGCCACATCATCCGGGCGGGCGGGAAGCGGTTTCGACCGCTGCTGGTGGTGTTGGCGTCCCAACTCCTCCCCGGTGCGGATCCCGATCGGATCGATCGGGCAGCGATCGTCGTCGAGTTGACGCACGTGGCGTCCCTCTACCACGACGACGTGATGGACGAGGCCGAGGTCCGCCGGGCCGGTCCGAGCGCCAACGCGCGCTGGGACAACACGGTCGCGATTCTGGTCGGCGACTTCCTGTTCAGCAGGGCGTCCTCGACCGTCGCCACGCTCGGCACCGAATACGTGACGCTGCAGGCCGAGACCTTCGCCCGGCTGGTGCAGGGGCAGATCGCCGAGACGCGGGGGCCGTTGCCCGGGACCGACCGGTTGGCGCACTACCTGTCGGTCCTGGCCGACAAGACGGGTTCGCTCATCGCGGCGTCGGCCCGCTTCGGCGGCATGGTCTGCGGCGCGGAGCCGGCGGTGCTGGATGCCCTCGCCCGGTACGGGGAGGAGATCGGGCTGGTGTTCCAGTTGTCCGACGACATCCTCGACATCGTGTCGGACAGCTCCGGGAAGCGGCCGGGCACCGACCTGCGGGAGGGCGTGTGGACGCTACCCACGCTGCTGGTGGCCGCGTCGACCGATCCGGCGGACGCCCGCCTGCGCGAGTTGGTGTCCCGGCCGCTGACCGAGGAGGCCGAGGTGCACGAGGCCCTGACGCTGCTCCGGGCCCATCCGCTGTTGCGGGCGGCCCGGGAGGAGGTGGCCCGGCGCGCCGAGGTGGCCCGTTCGCACCTCACCCCCCTGCCCGCCGGCCCAGCCCGCGACGCGCTTTCGGCGTTGTGCGACCAGGTGGTCAGCCGGTCCTTCTGATCGCGCCCGCCGTAGGATGACGGGCGGGAGGTCCGCCATGAGTTCTTGTCGGCTGTGTGGACGCGAGGTCGCGGGCCCGGTGTGCCCCGCGTGTGGTACGCCGGTGGCCGAGAGCGTTCCCTGGGCCCCGTTGGGGTCCGCGCCCGCGGACGCGCCGACGGTGTATGCCCCCGGCGAGGCGGTCGGACCGCGGACGCCCACGGCCCCCGAGCGTTGGCAGGTCCCCTCCGTGCCACCGGCCGCTCCCGCCACGCAACCGGTCGACCCCTACGCGCAGCCCAGCCCCTACGGGCAGCCGGCCGATCCCTACGCGCAGCCCAACCCGTACGCGCCGCCGGCCGATCCCTACGCGCACCCCAACCCGTACGCGCCGCCGGCCGATCCCTATGCGCAGCCGTACGCGCAACCCAGCCCTCAGGCGCTCGCGGGCGCGGCTCCCCCCGCGGGGGGCTACCCGGTGCAGACGGGCTACCCGGCGCCGACCTATTCGGGGCCCGGCGGCCCGATCGGCCCGCCCGCGACACCGGCGGCGCCGCCCGCGCCGCAGCGCCCGGGGCGTCCGGTCTTGCCGATCGTGGCCGGGTTGCTGGCCCTGGCCGTCCTCGTCGTGGCCGTCCTCGTCGGGCAGCGGCTCCTCGGCGGCCCGCCGGCCCCCACCGGGACCGCGACCCCCACGACCCCGGTTCGGACCACCGCGGCGTCCCCCACCGCCCCGCCGTCCACGAGCCCCGTGTCCACGGTCAGCGCCGCGCCCGAGGACCTGGCGCTGGCCGCACTGCGCCAGCGGGCGGCCGCGGACCTGCCGCAGTTGAGCGCGGCCGTCGGCGCCCGAGCGTGGGTGGCGCAACTCGCGTCCAAGTCGGTTGGGATCGAGGATCCCCTGCAGACCGCCGCCAACGGCACCCATGTGTTCTTCGCCGTCGACATCCTCGCCGAGCACGACCAGTTGAAGGCCCGGGTGCGGGACGCCAGCGTGATCCTGGCCGACAGCACCACCTACGGCACCCGCGCCACCGACACCGGCGGCCGACCGTACTGGCGCTCGATCGCCCTGAGCCCGGCCTTCACCTCGAAAGAGGCGGTCTCCGCCTGGTGCCAGCGCACGTTCGCTCCCCTCACGGGCGAGGCGTTGGCGAACCAGTGCGTCGCGACCCAGCTCTGAGGCCGCCGGTAGGCTGAGCGGGTGAAGTACGTCTCGACCCGCGGCTACGGCGCCGACGCGCCCCTCGACTTCTGCGACATCATCCTTGAGGGGCTGGCCCCCGACGGCGGCCTGTTCCTGCCCGAACGGTATCCGCAGGTGGACGCCGCGACGCTGGCGTCCTGGCGCGACACCCTCGTGCGCGAGGGGTACGGCGCCCTGGCCGCCAGGGTGCTGGCTCTGTACGTGGACGACATCGACCCCGCGGACCTGCGCTCGCTGTGCGCCCGCGCCTACTCGGCGGCGGCGTTCGGGTCCACCGACGTGGTGGGCGTCGCCGATCTGGGCGGCGGGCTGCTTCTGGGCCGGATCAGCAACGGTCCCACGGCCGCCTTCAAGGACATGGCGATGCAGCTGCTGGGGGAGCTGTTCGAGTTCGAGTTGGAGCGGCGCGGCGAGCGGCTCAACATCCTGGGCGCCACTTCGGGTGACACCGGTTCGTCGGCGGAGTACGCGATGCTCGGCAAACCCAGCGTCACGGTGTTCATGCTGACGCCGCGGGGCCGGATGACGCCCTTCCAGCAGGCCCAGATGTTCACGCTGACGGATCCGCACATCGTGAACATCGCGGTGGACGGCGTGTTCGACGACTGCCAGGACCTGGTCAAGACGGTGGCGTCCGACCTCGACTTCAAGGCCGCCCATCGCATCGGCGCGGTCAACTCGATCAACTGGGCGCGGGTGGTGGCCCAGGTCGTCTACTACATCGCCCTGTACCTGCGGGTCACGTCGGCACCGGGGGAGCGGCTGAGCTTCGCGGTGCCCACCGGGAACTTCGGCAACATCCTCGCCGGGCACATCGCCCGCGAGATGGGCGTCCCGATCGACACCCTGATCCTGGCCACCAACGAGAACGATGTCCTGGACGAGTTCTTCCGGACGGGGGTGTACCGGGTGCGGTCCAGCGCGGAGACGTCCGCCACGTCCAGCCCGTCCATGGACATCTCGAAGGCCTCGAACTTCGAGCGGTTCGTGTACGACCTGCTGGGGCGGGACGCCGCGCTGGTGCGTCGGCTGTTCGCTGTCGACCTGCCGGCCCGCGGCTGGTTCGACCTGTCCGGCACGCCGGAGTTCGCGGCCCTGCGGGAGCGCTTCGGTTTCGTCTCGGGCGGTTCGACGCACGCCGACCGGCTGGCGACCATCCGGGCGACCGAGGCGGACGCCGGCGTCCTGATCGACCCCCACACCGCCGATGGCGTGCACGTGGCCCGCAGCCTGCTGGCAACGGACGAGCGCATCGCGCGTCCGGTGGTGTGCCTGGAGACCGCCCTCCCGGTCAAGTTCGCCGAGACCATCCGGGAGGCGCTGGGCCGCGACGTCGAGCTGCCGGCGAAGTTCCGGGGACTGGAGTCGCTGCCGCGCCGGGTGATCGACCTTCCCAACGATCCGGACGCCCTCAAGGCCCTGATCGAGGCTCGCCTGGCTGAGCTGGCGCCCTCGGCGTCCGACCCCGGCGACCGATAGTTTTCATCTTGCGCACACCGCGTTGCTGATATAGGCTCCCTATCACAGTTCGCACTGACCCAACCGGAAAGGACAGCCAATGTCGCTGATCAACACCGAAATCAAGCCCTTCCAGGCCACGGCCTACAAGAACGGCCAGTTCGTCGAGGTCTCCTCCGACGACATCAAGGGCAAGTGGGCCATCTTCATGTTCTACCCCGCCGACTTCACGTTCGTGTGCCCCACCGAGCTGTCGGATCTCGCCGACCAGTACGAGGAGCTGCAGCGGCTCGGCGTCGAGGTGTTCTCGGTCAGCACCGACACGCACTTCACCCACAAGGCCTGGCACGAGAGCTCGGCCGAGGTCGGCAAGGTGCAGTACGCCATGATCGGTGACCCGAGCGGCACCCTCACCCGCAACTTCGACACCATGCGCGAGTCCGGGCTGGCCGACCGGTCGACGTTCCTGGTCGACCCCGACGGCATCATCCAGTTCCTCGAGACCACGTCCGAGGGCATGGGCCGCAACGCCGCGGAGCTGGTGCGCAAGGTCAAGGCCGGCATCTACGTGCGCAACCACCCCGGCGAGGTCTGCCCCGCCAAGTGGGAGGAGGGTGAGGCCACCCTCGCCCCGTCGATCGACCTCGTGGGCAAGATCTAGTCACCTTCGGGACCCACACCGCGGCGGCGGGCGGCTCACGGCCGCCCGCCGCCGTTCCATCGTCAGAAACACAGCGACATCGAAAGAACAGGCAGGCATGGCCATCCTCGACGCCAACCTCTCCGCCCAACTCAAGCAACTGGTCCAACTCATCAAGCAGCCGATCGAGCTTGCGGCGTCCCTCGGCGCCGACAAGAAGTCCGGCGAGACCCGGCAGCTCCTCGCCGAGATCGCGGCGCTGCGCCCCGACATGATCACCGTCACCGAGGAGCCGAACGAGCGGACCCCGTCGTTCGCCATCCGTCGCAAGGACACCGACGTCCAGGTGCGGTTCGCGGGCGTGCCGCTCGGGCACGAGTTCTCCTCGCTGGTCCTGGCCCTGGTGCAGGTCGGCGGCCATCCGCCGAAGGTGGACCCGGCCCTCGTCGACTCGATCAAGGCCCTGCCCGAGCACGAGTTCGTCACCTACATGTCCTTGTCGTGCATCAACTGCCCGACCGTCGTCCAGGCCCTCAACACGATCAGCGTCCTGAACCCCAAGGTGAAGCACACCGCCGTCGAGGGCGGGGCGTTCCCGGATGAGGTCACCGCGAAGAACATCCTGGCCGTCCCCACGGTCTACCTGGACGGCGCCGAGTGGGGCGCCGGCCGCATGGAGATCGACGAGATCGTCACCAAGCTGGACGCCTCCGCCTCCGACCGGCTCGCTGCCCAGCTCTCCGCCAAGGACCCCTACGAGGTGCTGGTCGTGGGCGGTGGCCCCGCGGGCGCCGCGGCGGCCATCTACGCCGCCCGCAAGGGCATCCGCACCGGCATGGTGGTGGAGCGCATGGGCGGCCAGGTGATGGACACCAACGCCATCGAGAACTTCATCTCGGTGCTCGAGACCCAGGGTCCCGAGCTCGGCAGCGCCCTGGAGGCGCACGTCCGCGCCTACGACGTCGATCTGATGAAGCAGCAGGAGGCGGTGTCGCTCACCCCCGCCGGAGCGGACGGCCTCGTCACCCTCGGGCTCAAGAACGGCGGGCAGCTCCAGTCCCGGACCGTGATCCTGGCGACCGGCGCCCGGTGGCGCACGCTGGGCGTCCCGGGGGAGCAGGAGTACCGCAACAAGGGCGTCACCTTCTGCCCGCACTGCGACGGCCCCCTGTTCAAGGGCAAGCGTGTGGCGGTCATCGGCGGCGGCAACTCCGGCATCGAGGCGGCGATCGACCTCGCCGGCGTCGTCGGCCACGTCACCGTGGTCGAGTTCCTGGACGTGCTCAAGGCCGACGAGGTGCTCATCCGCAAGCTGAAGTCGATGCCGAACACCGACGTCATCCTCGGCGCCGCCACCACGAGCGTCCTGGGCGACGGCAAGCAGGTGACCGGACTGACGTACACCGACCGGGCCACCGGCGAGGCGAGGGAACTCGCGGTCGACGCCATCTTCATCCAGATCGGGCTGCTGCCGAACACCGCCTGGCTCGAGGGCAGCGGCGTCGAACTGACCGAGCGGATGAGGGAGATCGTCGTCGACAGCCACGGCGCCACGAACCTGCCGGGCGTCTTCGCGGCCGGCGACTGCACGAACGTCCCGTACAAGCAGATCGTGATCTCGATGGGAGCGGGGGCCACGGCGGCGCTCGGCGCCTTCGATCATCTGATCCGGGTCACGGCCCCGGAGAAGTAAGGGACGCCGTGAACCTCCGGGATCTGGAGTACCTCGTGGCGGTGGCGGACGCGCGGAGCTTCCGTCAGGCCGCCGCCGCCTGCGAGGTGTCTCAGCCCACCCTCTCGACCCAACTCAAGAAGCTGGAGGCCGAGTTGGGCGTCACCCTCATCGACCGCCGCGCCGCGCCGCTCGCCCTCACCTCGGTCGGCGAGCGGATCGTCGCCCGGGCCCGGGTGATCCTCGACCAGGCCCAGGGCATCCGCACGGAGGCCGCTCTCGACGCGGACGCCGAGGGCGGCGCGCTCCGGCTCGGGGCGTTCCCGACCCTGGGCCCGTACCTGCTGCCGCACGTGGTGTCCGGCATCCGGGAGCGGTTCCCGGCGCTGAAGTTGCTGCTGACCGAGGAGAAATCAGCCGACCTGATGACGCTGCTGGAGGCCGGCCGGGTGGACGCCGTCCTGCTGGCCCTGCCGGTCCTCTCCCCGGGCCTGCACGTCGAGCCGTTGTTCCGCGAGGAGCTGCTGCTCGCGGTGCCCGAGCACCATCCGCTGGCGGCGGCGTCCGGGCCGGTGACCCCCGAGCAGGTCGCCGGGACCGAACTGGTGTGCCTGTCCGAGGGTCACTGCCTCAGCGACCAGGTCACCGCCTGGCTCCGCCAGATCGGCGGCCGTCGGCGCGAGGACTTCCGGGCCACGAGCCTGGAGGTGATGCGCAACATGGTCAGCGCCGGGACGGCGGCGACCCTGTTGCCGGCCTTGGCGGTGGTCCCGCCGGTGGCGCCCGCCCCCGGGCTCGTCGTGCGCCGCTTCCGACGCGTGCCGCCGACCCGCGACATCGCCCTGGTCTGGCGGGCGGGGTCCCCGCAGGCCGACCTGCTCGCCAAGCTCGCGCCCGCCCTGGTGCCGGGGGACGTGCCCGACCGGCTGATCGTCCCGCTGACGAGCCTCGGCGCCCCGGTTCGCTCGGCCTGAGCGCAACGGAGCGGTCGCGCCCGGCGTCGATACGGGTGAGAGCTCCGAACCCGGGAGGGCACCGTGAATCGACGCCGCTTGTTGGCCCTCGCCGCCGTGGCGGCGGGCGCGTCCCTGCTGCCGGGCTGCTCGGTCGGCCCCACACCCACCACCGGGACGCCCCCGCGCGCAGACGCCGTCGTGCCCCCGCCCGACGCGGGCAGCGCGCCGCTGCCCAGCCCGGTGGCCCCCTTCGCCGGTCGCCTCAACCCGCGACTGGGCGAGCCGGCCGAGAATCTGGTGTGGTCACCGTGGTCGGTGGCGATGGTCCTGGCGATGATCCGCGCGGGGGCGGCCGGCGCGACGGCGTCCGAGCTGTCGGCCGTGCTGGGGGCGGACGCCGACTTCGACGAGCGGCTGGCGGACGGCTGGCGGCGCATGGCCCATGCCACGGGGGAGCCGCTGCACGCCGGGAACGCCGTGTGGGCGCAGCGCGGCCTGCCGTGGAAGCAGCCGTTCCTCGACCGGCTCGCCGCGCTGGCGGCGTCCCTGAAAGACACCGACTTCGCCGGCGGCGACCCCACGAAGCTCGCCGCCGAGATCAACGCCTGGGTGGCCGGCCGGACCGCCGGCAAGATCACCGACCTGCTGAGCCCGTCGGTGCTGACCCCACTGACCCGGATGGTGCTGGTCAACGCCGTCCACTTCAAGGCGGCCTGGCTGAGCCCCCTGCTGCCGCGCCCGGCCGGGACGTTCGCGGCGCCGGCCGGCGCCGTGCGGACGCCGTACCTCGCGTCGGGCCGGGCGCTGGCCGGCCGCCGGTCGGGCGGCTGGACGTCCGCGCTGCTGCCCTGCGAGCACGGGCAGTTCGGGCTCGCCGTGGCGTTGGCCGACGACCCGGACGCCGCACCGGCCGACGTGCCCTTGCCGGCGCTCACCGGGATCGGGTCGGACGGCCCCCGCGTCCTGCTGACCCTGCCGCCGTGGAAGGACCGCTTCCGTGCTCCGCTCAACGACGCGCTGGCCGCGGCCGGGATGCCGTCGGCGTTCGACGAGGACCGCACCGACTTCTCCGGCATGACCGACGCCCAGCGGCTCTTCCTGAAGCTCGTCGTCCACGAGGCCGTGATCGAGGTGGACGAGAAGGGGATCGAGGCGGCCGCCGCGACCGCCGGCGTGATGGATCAGGTGTCGGCCCCCGTGGAGCCGCCGATCGACCTGGTGCTCGATCGGCCGTTCGCCTACGCGTTGGTCCACCTGCCGACGGCCACGCCGCTGTTCCTGGGCCGGGTGCTGGACCCGGCCGCGACCCCCTGACGGCTCAGCGGCCGGCGTCGTCCTTCGCCCGCTCCCGGCGTACCCGGTCGGCGGCCACGCCGTCGGCGACGGAGCCGGGCTCGCCCCCGTTGACGCCGACGCTGTTCGGGGATCGCAGGCGGATGCGGCGGCCCTCCTGGATGTCGGCGCGAGCTTTCTCCTCGGCCTTCTCGGCGGCGACGGTGTCCCGGGGCGGCAGCTGGATCTGCTCCTCCGCCTCGATGCCGGCGTGCAACTGGCGGGCGCGCTCGAGTTCGGCGTCCAGCTCGCCGCCCAGCAGGAGGACGGTGTTCATGATCCACAGCCAGAACAGGAACACGACGACGCTGGCGAACGCCCCGTAGGTCTTGGCGTAGCTGGCGTTGCCGAGCGTCGTCAGGTAGAGCCCGAACCCGGCGGACGCCAGCGCCGCGAGCACGATCGCCACGACCGCCCCCACGCTGATCCACTGGATGCGCGGCTGGCGCACGTTCGGCGTCCCCCAGTACAGCAGGGCGACCAGCACGACGACGACGACGGCCAGCAGCAGCCAGCGCACCGCGTCCCAGACGCCGGCGAAGCCCGCGCCCATGCCGACGAACTCGCCGATCGCCGCCACGACCTCCCCGGAGGAGGCGACGAGCGCCACGGCGATGGTCAGCAGGACGAGCAGGACGGCGGTGAGTGCCAGGCCCTGCAGGGCGAGCTTCCACCCGGGGCGGCCCTCGGTTACCCCGTAGATCCTGTTCAGGGCGCGGCCGAAGCCCTTGACGTAGTGGGACGCCGCCCACAGCGCGGTGCCGATGCCCACGACGAGGCCGACCCCGGGGGCGGGCGCCTGCAGCACGCTGTCCAGCACGGGCGTGAGGGTCTCGATCGCGGACGCCGGCAGGACGCCGTGCTCGGCCAGTTCGCCGAGCAGCCCGGTGATGGTGCTGCCCCGCAGGCCGATCAGCGACCCGATCGAGACGAGCGCGATCAGCGCCGGGAACAGGGAGAGCACCGCGAAGTAGGTGAGGGCCGCGGCCAGGTCGGTGAGGCCGTCCTCGCCGAACTCGCGCAGCGTGCTGCGCAACGTGTACCTCCAGTCGACGGCGCGCAGGTCGAGCGGGATGTCCAGCTTGCGGGGATCCTCCGGATGCGCGCCGGAGGCCGGATTCTGCTGGTCGGGCATCACGTTCCTTCCCTGGGAGTTCCCGGCCACCCTAGGCAGCGCCCGCATCGGAGAGAACCCGCGGCGTCCGACCGTTACGAAGCCGGTGCGCCCTCAGCCCTCCCTCAGGAAGTGATGGGGTCTCGGTCAGACGGTCCAGGTGTCGGGGCCGGTGACGAGCCGCTGCAGCGCTGCCAGTCGATCGGACGCCGCGGGCATCCGCACCTGGGCGCGGGCATCGTCATCGAAGACCGGGGCGGTCACGGCGCGGAAGACGCCGACCGGTGCCCGGGTGAGCGGGGCGTCCGTGAGGCGGGCGAGCGCGAACGCCGTGGTCGGGTCGGGATCATGGGCGTCGTGGACGAGCACCCGGTCCGTGCCGACTTCGGCGACCCGGGCCACGGCGAGCCGTCCGGTGCCGGGGTCGCGGACGACGCCCAATCCGTCGCCGAACGTGATCGGTTCGCCGTGCCGCAGCCGGATCAGCGCCGGGGCGTCCTTGCGGCGCAACGCGTCGAAGGCGCCGTCGTTGAAGATCGGGCAGTTCTGGTAGATCTCGACCAGCGCCGCGCCCCGGTGGCCGGCGGCCGCACCCAGCACGTCGGCGAGCAGCTCTCGGTCGGAGTCGATGGCGCGGGCCACGAAGGTCGCGCCGGCGCCGAGGGCGAGGGTGATCGGGTCGAGGGGGGCGTCCACGGAGCCCTCGGGGCTGGTCTTGGTCACCGTCCCTCTCTCGGAGGTGGGGGAGAACTGGCCCTTGGTGAGGCTGTAGATGCGGTTGTTGAACAGCAGGATGGTCAGGTTGACGTTGCGCCGCAGCGCGTGGACCAGGTGGTTGCCGCCGATGGACAGCGCATCCCCGTCGCCGGTGACGACCCACACCGACAGGTCGGGGCGGGCCAGGGCGATCCCGGTGGCGAGCGCCGGGGCGCGGCCGTGCAGCGAGTGCACCCCGTAGGTGTTCATGTAGTAGGGGAACCGCGAGCTGCACCCGATCCCCGACACGATGACGAGGTTCTCGCGCCGCACCCCGAGGTCGGCCAGCGCCCCCTGGACCGCCGCCAGGATCGCGTAGTCGCCGCAGCCGGGGCACCAGCGCACCTCCTGGTCGGAGGCCAGATCCTTCCGGGTGAGGGGGGTCACGGCGAGGGGCACGCCGGCGAGTCCGGACGTGGCGGTCATCGAGCCTCCTGGGTGTCGATGAGGGTGATGAGGTCGGCCTCGAGCTCGCCGATGGAGATGGGCAGGCCGCGGACCTTCGTGTAGCTCTGGACGTCGACGAGGTACCGGGCCCGCAACAGCAGCGCCAGCTGGCCGGAGTTCATCTCGGGCACCAGCACGGTGCGGTAGCGCCGCAGCACGTCGCCGGTGTTGGCGGGGAGCGGGTTCAAGTGGCGCAGGTGCGCGGTGGCGACCCGCCGGCCGCCGACCCGCACGCGGCGGGCGGCCGCGCCGATCGGGCCCCACGTCGACCCCCAGCCGACGACGAGCACCTCGGCGTCTCCGGTGGGGTCGTCGACCGCCAGGTCGGGCACCCCGATGCCGTCGATCTTGGCGGCCCGCAGCCGGACCATCGTCTCGTGGTTGAGCGGGTCGTAGCTGATCTCGCCGGTGACGTCGGCCTTCTCGAGGCCGCCGATGCGGTGCTCGAGGCCCGGGGTGCCGGGCAGCGCCCAGGGGCGCGCGAGCCGTTCGTCGCGGCGGTAGGGCTGGAAGGAGTCGCCGGGGCCGTTGGGGGCGGTGGCGATGCGTGGGTCGATGGCGGGCAGGGTGGACAGGTCGGGGATCCGCCACGGCTCGGCGCCGTTCGCGCAGTAGGCGTCCGAGAGGACGATGACCGGGGTGCGGTACTCGAGGGCGATGCGGGCGGCGTCGAAGGCGGCGTCGAAGCAGTCGCTGGGGGACTGGGCGGCGATGACCGGCAGCGGGGCCTCGCCGTGGCGGCCGAACAACGCCATCAACAGGTCGGCCTGCTCGGTCTTGGTCGGCAGCCCGGTGGCGGGGCCCGCGCGCTGGACGTCGACGATGACGAGGGGGAGTTCCAGCATGACGGCGAGGCCGATCATCTCGGTCTTGAGCGCCATCCCCGGCCCGGAGGTGCTGGTCACCCCGAGGTGCCCGGCGTAGGACGCCCCCAGCGCGGCCCCGATGGCGGCGATCTCGTCCTCGGCCTGGAAGGTCAGGACCCCCTGATCCTTGGCCTCGGCGAGCGTGACGAGGACGTCGGTGGCCGGCGTGATGGGGTACGCCCCCAGGAACAGCGGCAGCTCGGCCCGGGCGGCGGCGGCCATGAGGCCGAGCGCCATCGCACGGTTTCCGGTGACCTGCCGGTACGTGCCCCGCTCGAGGGACGCCCCCGGCACGTGGTAGCGGCTGGTGAAGGACTCGGTCGTCTCGCCGAAGTGGTAGCCGGCTGAGTACGCCGCCTTGTTGGCGTCCCGGATCTGCGGGTGCGCGGCGAACTTGGCGTCCAGGAACTCCAGGTTGTGAGCCGGGTCGCGCGAGAACAGCCAGGTGAGCAGTCCCAGGGCGAACATGTTCTTGGTGCGGGCGGCGTCCTTGCGACCCAGGTGGAACTGCTCGACGGCGCGCACGCTCATGCCGGTGAGGTCGAGGGCGTGCAGTTCGTAGCCGGCCAGCGAGTCGTCCGTGAGGGGGTTGCTGCCGTAGCCGACCTTCTCGAGGTTGCGGGGGGTGAACTCGGCGGTGTCGGCGATGATGAGCCCGCCGCGGCGCAGGTCGCCCAGGTTGGCGCGCAGGGCCGCCGGGTTCATGGCGACGAGGACGTCGGGCTGGTCGCCGGGGGTGAGGATGTCCCAGCTCCCCACGTGGAGCTGGAAGCTGGACACCCCCGCGACCGTGCCCTGGGGGGCCCGGATCTCGGCCGGGTAGAAGGGGAAGGTCGCGAAGTCGTTGCCCACGAAGATCGACTCGGTGGTGAACCGGTCGCCGGTCAACTGCATGCCGTCGCCGGAGTCACCCGCGAACCGGATCACCACGCGGTCCAGTGTCGCCACGTCTGCCACGTCTGCCCTCCCGAAGTCCGTCCGCTCAGCCTAACCGGCTGGGGCAACTGGACGCCGCGGGCGCCCAGGCGCGACCGGGGGCGTCCGGGGCCCGGGCCGCCTCGGCTATCTTGGGGGCCGGCCCCCGCGCGGGGCGCGGGCCGCGGAGGAGACCGATGCCCCTCACCCATCCGCTCGTCGAGGCGTATCTGGAGCGCGTCCACGTCGCCGGCACCCGGCTGTCCGCCCGTCAGCTGTCGGCTGTCGTCGACGAGGTCCACGCCCACCTGGACGCCGCGCTGCTCCCCAACCCCTCGGACGCCGAGGTGCGGGCGGCCCTGAGCGACCTGGGCACGCCGGACCAGTTGGTGGCGGCCGCGGCGCTGCGCGAGGACGGCGGCCCGGCCCGTTCGCTGCCGGGTCACGTCGTGGGGCGCACCGTCGGCCGGGAGATCCTCGCCCTGGTCCTGCTCGTGGTCGGGCCGTTCCTGAACCTGCTGCCGCCGCTGGGCATGCTGACCTGGGTGCTGGGCGGAGTCCTGTTCTACACCTCGACGCTGTGGAGCCGACGCGACAAGGCGTTCGGCACCTTCCTGGTGGGCATCCCGCTGCTCGTCTTCGGGGTGGGCCTGGCGGGGCTGGCGCTGTCGGAGGACTGCGTCGTCCCGGCCGGCGGCGGGGTGCCGCAGTGCGGTCCGGTGCCGCTGGTGTTCGGCGTCAACCCGGCCTACCTGATCCTCCCGGTCGCGCTGGCCTGGCTGGTGCTGGCGCTCTACGGCTTCCTCCGCCTGGTGCGCGCCCTGCGGTGATGGGCGGCCCGGTCGGAGTGGCCCCCGCCGTTAGGCTGAACCTGGTCGACGAAAGAGGGGTGGCGTGAGCGAGACACGGGTGCGCCGGCGCTCGTTCGCGCGTGGCCCCGTGGCGCCGTCCAAGCTGCTCGCCCGCTTCGTCGCCGATATGGCGGACGCCCTCCGGCTCGGGCCGGTCCGCTGGGGGCTCGTCGGCACGATCCTGCTGGCCCTGGGGTCGCTGACCCCCGCCTACCTGCCGCAGAGCAGCCCCTACTGGGAGCCGGCCCGGGCGCTCGGCCTGGACAGTTGGCTCGCCAAGGCGGCCGGCACCGGCATGGTGATCGCCGGTGTGGCCGCGCTGATCGTCGCCTGGTTCAACCTGCGGCCCACCATCTATGTCGACGTCAAGCACTGGGCGGTCCTGCTGTGGTGGTCGCTGCCCCTGTTGGTCGCTCCGCCGATCTTCTCGCACGACGCCTACAGCTACGCCGCCCAGGGCTGGCTGATCCACAACGGCCTGAATCCCTACGAGGCGTCGCCGAGCTACCTGCCCGGCCCGTTCGCCGACCAGGTGGCCTGGGTGTGGCGTTACACGTCGGCGCCGTACGGCCCGCTCGCCCTGCAGATCTCCCACGGGCTGGTGCTGCTGTCGGGGCTGAACCCCTACTACTCGGCGGTCGCCCACCGGTTGCCGGCCTTGGTCGGGGTCGCGCTCATCGTGATCCTGCTGCCCCGGATCGCCCTCATCATGGGGGTGGACGCCCGCAGCGTCGCCTGGTTCTCGACGATCAACCCCCTGCTGGTCATCGACTTCGTGGGCGGCGCCCACAACGACGCCCTGATGCTCGGGTGCGTGGTGGCCGCCCTGTACACCGCCTACCGCGGCGCGATGTTCTGGGCCCTGGTGCTGGTCGGGGTGGGGGCCGCGATCAAGCAGCCGGCGATCCTCGCCGCCTTCCCGGTGGCGGTGATCGGCAGCGGCTGGGCCAGCTGGCAGGTGCGGCATCTCGCCCGCTTCGCCGCGCGGCTGGCCTACGCGTTCGGGGTGTCGATCGCGGTGTTCGCGGCGATCTCGGTGGCGTCCGGGCTCGGGTTCGGCTGGGCGAACGCGGTCACCGTGCCGGGAATGATCCTGACGATGGCCCCGTTCAGCCTGCTGGGCTACGGCGTCCAACTGGTTGTCAACCAGATCACCGGCGACCCCTCCGGTCACCTGGTGTGGAAGGCGGCGCAGACGCTGGGGCTGCTGCTCAGCGCGGGGCTGGTGACGTGGCTGGCGATCACCAAGGCCCGGACCCACCCGGTCACCTTCCTGTCCTACGCGTACCTGATCTTCGCGTCCTTCGGGCCCGCGCTCCACCCCTGGTACCTCACTTGGGGCGGGCTGCTGTTGCCGCTGACCAAGCCGAGCCCCCGGGTCTGGCGCATCGCGGCGGCGGTGGTGGCCGTGCTCCTGGTCTACGACGCCGGCAACCTGGCCTGGCGCAACGACTTGGTCGGCCTGGCGCTGGCCGCCTTGGCCGGTGCGGTGATCGTCCTCTACCGTCGGCGCATCAAGGGACATCGGCCGCTGCACGGGGTGGGGGATGAAGGACACTGACGAGGTGCTGGTGGAGGTCGTCGACGGCGTCGGACGGCTCACCCTCAACCGGCCGCGGGCGCTGAACGCCCTGACCCAGGGGATGTGCGAGACGCTGCTGGACGCGTTGGGCGCCTGGGCCGTCGACGACGCGGTGACCGCCGTCGAGATCCGCGGGGCGGGGGAGCGCGCCTTCTGCTCGGGCGCCGACGTGCGCTCGATCCGGCAGCGGGTGCTGGACGGCGCCGAGTTCGAGAGCTTCTTCCGCGTCGAGTACGCGGTCAACGCGCTCATCGCCGCCTACCCGAAGCCGTACACCGCCGTGATGGCGGGCATCACGATGGGCGGCGGGCTCGGCCTGTCGGCCCACGGCTCGCGGCGCATCGTGGACGCCACCAGCCGGCTCGCGATGCCCGAGACGATCATCGGGTTCACCCCCGACGTGGGGATCGCGTGGCAGTTGGCGCACGCCCCGGGCGAGTTGGGCACGCACGTCGCGCTCACCGGGGACGCCTTCGGGGCGGGGGACGCCCTCGCGCTCGGCCTGGCGGACGCGTACGCGGGGCCGGGGACGCCGGACGCCCCGCTGGCGGCGGCGTCCTGGATCGCCGAGTGCTACGCCGCCGACGACCCCGTCGAGATCGTCGGCCGGCTGGCCCAGCACCCAGAACCGGACGCCCGCGCGGCGGCCGAGGCGATCCGTCGGCGCTGCCCGCTCAGCGTGGCGGTGACACTGGAGGCGCTGCGCCGCGCGGCGACGATGGGCGGGGTGGCCGACGTGCTGGCGCAGGACCTTGCGCTGGTCCGCACGCTGGTGCCGCGCCCCGACTTCGCCGAGGGCGTCCGTGCGCAGCTCGTCGACAAGGACTTCGCGCCGCGCTGGCAGCACGCCCGCCTCGAGGACGTCACCCGCGCCGAGGTGCTGGCCTGCTTCGGGGACGCCCCGGCCGCGGACTGAACAACCAAATGGAGTGCCGCCTCCGGCGCCGGTGCCGGCGGCGTCCCCGCTCGCTATCGTGACGGTGGCGGGACCTGAATCGGAGACGGCCCCTGGCAGGCGTGTCGGTTCCGTCAGCGAGACCACGAGGTGCTCCCCATGAGTCCACGCAGGATCGTCATCCTCGGCGCGGCCGGACGCGACTTCCACAACTTCAACGTCTGCTACCGCGACAACCCCGCCTACGACGTCGTGGCGTTCACGGCCACCCAGATCCCCGACATCGCCGGTCGCCGCTACCCGGCCTCGCTGGCCGGTTCGCGGTACCCCGACGGCATCCCCATCGTCGACGAGTCCGAGCTGACCGACCTCATCGGCCGCGAGCGGGTCGACGAGGCGGTCTTCTCCTACTCCGACGTCGCGCACGAGCGGGTCATGCACCTCGCCGAGCAGACCATCGCCGCCGGCGCCGCGTTCAGCCTGCCGGGCGGGCGGCCCACGATGCTGGCGGCCACGAAGCCCGTCATCGCGGTCACGGCGGTGCGCACCGGGGTGGGCAAGTCCCAGACCTCGCGCTTCTTGGTGCGCCTGCTGAAGGACCTCGGCGTCCGCGTCGTGTCGGTGCGGCACCCGATGCCGTACGGCGACCTGGCGCGGCAGGCCGTCCAGCGGTTCGCGACGCACGCCGACCTCGACCTTCACGAGTGCACCATCGAGGAGCGCGAGGAGTACGAGCCGCACATCGACGCCGGCTTCGTCATCTACGCGGGCGTCGACTACGAGGCGATCCTGCGGCGGGCCGAGGCGGAGGCGGACGTCATCCTCTGGGACGGCGGCAACAACGACCTACCGTTCTACGTCCCCGCGCTGCACATCGTGCTGGCCGACCCGCTGCGGCCCGGCGACGAGGCCCGATACCACCCGGGGGAGGCCAACGTCCGGATGGCCGACCTGATCATCGTCAACAAGTGCGACTCGGCGACGGCCGAGCAGATCGAAGCGGTCGAGGCGTCCTGCCGCAGCCTCAACCCGCGGGCCCGCATCGTCCGGGCCGACTCCCCGGTGACCGTCGAGCACCCCGAGGTCGTCCGCGGCAAGCGGGTCGTCGTGATCGAGGACGGCCCCACGCTCACCCACGGCTCGATGACCTACGGCGCGGGCGTCGTGGGCGCGCGCGCCGCCGGTGTCGCCGAGATCGTCGATCCGGCCCCGTTCGCGGTGGCGTCGCTGGCCGCGACCTACGCGCAGTACCCCAACGCGCGCGGCATCCTGCCCGCGATGGGCTATGGGGAGGCGCAGATCCGCGACCTGGAGGCCACGATCGAGGCGGTCGACTGCGACGCCGTGGTGTCCGGGACGCCGATCGACCTGACCCGCGTCCTGTCTGTCACCAAGCCCATGGTGCGCGCCCGCTACGAGCTGCGGGAACAGACCCCCGGAGTCTTGGCGGCGGAGGTGCGGCGGATCCTGGGTCGTTGACGGACGCCGGCGCGCGGCTCACACGTCGTAGTCGACGACCACCGGCGCGTGGTCGGACAGCCGCAGCGCGGCGTCGGCCTCCCGGTCGGTGCCGGCGGCGACCGCGGTGCGGGCGAGCCCCGGTGTGGCGAGCTGGTAGTCGATGCGCCAGCCGACGTCGGCGGCGAACCGGCCCGGCAGCCAACTCCACCAGGAGTTGGGCCCCGGTTCGCCGGGCCGGACGTGCCGGACGACGTCGACGAGGGTGCGCGGGCCGAGCAGGCTGCCGAACCACGCCCGCTCGTGCGGCAGGAACCCCTCCATCCGCCCGGAGGTTCGCCAGCGGGTGAGGTCGAGCTCGGTGTGGGCGATGTTGAAGTCGCCGAGGACGGCGAGCTCGCGCCCGGTCCGGACGGCGTGGCGGCGGGCGCGGACGAGGTACGCCCGGAACGCCCGCATGAACGCGACCTTGCGGGCGTACTTGGCGGGGTCGGCGTCCGGTCCCGCGTGGGTGGCGCCCTTGGGTAGGTAGAGCGAGCCGAGGGTGAGCGGCGGGTGCCCCGGGGCGTCCAGGTCGATCTCGAGGTAACGGCCGTGATCGTCGGTGGCCCGGTGGCCGAAGCCGGCGCGGACGGCGGTCGGCGGCGTCCGGGTCAGGAACGCGACACCGTTGCGGCCCGCGAGGACGCCCGGGTGATAGGTGAGGTGGTACCCGGCGGTCGCCTCGGCGGGCACGAGCGCGGCGGGGCAGCGCACTTCCTGCAGGGCGACGACGTCGCAGTCACGGGCGGCCAGCCAGTCGCCGAAGCCGCGCCGGGTGGCCGAGCGGATGCCGTTGACGTTGTGGGAGGCGATCCGGAGCACGGACGTCCAGGACCCGGCAGGTCAGCGGTAGTTCGTGAACTGGACCGCGAAGTCGTAGTCCTGTCCCCTGATGAGCGCCTGGCAGCGCTGCAGGTCGTCGCGGCTCTTGCTCGACACCCGCAGCTCGTCGCCCTGGATCTGGCACTTGACGCCCCGGGGGCCCTCGTCGCGCAGCAGCTTGGCGATCTTCTTGGCGTTCTCCTGGGAGATGCCCTGCTGGAGGGACGCGGTGATCTTCCAGAGCTTGCCGGACAGGCGGGGATCGCCCGCGTCGAGCGACTTGAGGTCGACCTTGCGCCGGACGAGCATCGTCTTGAAGACATCCAGGACCGCCTTGACCCGTTCCTCGCCGCTGGCCTCCATCTCGATGCGGTCGCCGGACTTGCGGATGGCGGCGTCGGTGCCCTTGAAGTCATAGCGCTGCCCGACCTCTTTGGCCGCCATGTTGAGCGCATTGTCGACCTCCATCTGGTCGACCTTGCTCACGACGTCGAACGAGCTCTCGGCTGCCATGTCTCTCCTGATCAGGGATTCTCCACTCGATTGGGCATGAGCCCGGGGGAGTTGCTAGTCTAGTCCACCGCTGGGACCCACCAGCACGGCAGGTTGCCCGAGTGGCCAAAGGGAGCGGTCTGTAAAACCGTCGGCACAGCCTACGTAGGTTCGAACCCTACACCTGCCACCACGCGAGCCCGGCCCCCGGCCGGGCTCGTCGCATGTTCACGGGTCCGAGGTGCTCCGCGACCGGACGCCCCCGGTGTCCGGCCGCGGGCCGGGAGTCGGGTCGTCGGAGCGGCCCGGCACAATGGTGCCCATGACCCCGACCGACCTCGGACTGCTGACGCTCGCGCTCTTCGCCTGGGTGGTCGTGGCCGTGCTCCACGTCGCGGGTCGCACGCTGCACCACGACGAGGTGTTCACCGACGTGACCCCGGGGGTGATCCCGCCGCAGCCGGCCCGCGCACCGCGGCACCGGCTGCGCGGGGCGTCCCCGGAGTACGACGGCGAGATCGCCGTGGCCTTCGCCCCGCCGCGCGGGCTCAAGCCCGGGCTCGTGGGCACGATCGTCGACGGGCGGGTGGACTCCTACGACCTGACGGCGATGCTGGTCGACCTGGCCGTCCGCGGGCACCTTCGGATCACGGCCGTGCCGTTGGCGGGCGAACTGAGCCCGGCCCGGCGCCATTTCGCGCGGCGCGACGCCGAGCCACCCAGGACCGACTGGGTGCTGACTCGGTCCGACGAGCACCCCTACGACACGCTCGACGAGCTCGAGGAGGGCCTTCTGGACGGCGTGTTCCGCGGCCGCGCGGAGATCCGGTTCTCGCAGCTCGACCACCCGGCGCTGCTGGCGCTCCGCGAGACCCAGGTGGGTCTCTACCGCGAGGTCGTGCGGCGCGGCTGGTATCCCCGACACCCCCAGCAGCGGGGGCGGAGCGGGTGCGCCCTGATCGCGTCGGGCGCCGTGCTCGCGGGCCTGTTCGTCCTGGTCAGGCCGACGTGGGCGGGCGCACTGTCGGCCGTCCTGCTGCTGGCGGCCTCGGTGCTGGCCACCCGGGCGCTGCGCGGCCGGACGCCGCGGACGGCGGAGGGATCGGCGGTGCGGATCCAGGCGCTCGGCTTCAAGAAGTACCTCCAGACCGCCGAGGCCGACCAGTTCCGGTTCGAGGAGGCGGCCGGCATCTTCAGCCGGTACCTGCCGTACGCGATGGTCTTCGGGGTGGCCCAGCACTGGGCGAAGGTGTTCGGCGACCTGGCCCGTCGCGCGCAGTTGGCGGGTGCGGACCCGGTCGAGTTCGACCTGTCCTGGTTCGACGTGGCCGCGTGGCAGGCCGTCGACATGGCCACCGACCTGCTGTGGTGGGACAGTCTCGACGGCTCGCTCGACCTCATCGACACCGAGCTGGTGGCCCAGCTGGGCGGCGGCGTGGTCGAAGGGCTGGGTGGGTTCGCCACCGAACTGGGCGAGTTCATGGGCTCGCTCGACTTCCTCGACGGCCTCGGCGACGGCTGCGGGGACGGCTGCGGCGACGCCGCGGGCTGCCTGGACGCCTGAGCCTCGATTTGGGCGCCCGGTCGGAGTTGGTGTAGCTTAGGTCGTCGCCGGCCCCTATAGCTCAGTCGGCAGAGCGTCTCCATGGTAAGGAGAAGGTCTGCGGTTCGATTCCGCATGGGGGCTCTGCGTTTGTCAGGGCACCGCTCGCACGGGTGGGTCCTGCCGAACGAGGGCGGGATAGCTCAGACGGTAGAGCAAGCGGCTCATAATCGCTGTGTCACGGGTTCAAGTCCCGTTCCCGCTACTCATCTGATCCGACGCACGACGAGAGAGAGACGCACGATGGCCAAGAAGGCTGGCGAGATCCGCCCGAAGATCACTCTGGCCTGCACGGAGTGCAAGGAACGGAACTACATCACCAAGAAGAACCGCCGCAACGATCCCGACCGGCTGGAGCTGAAGAAGTTCTGCCCGAAGTGCAAGACCCACACGGCGCACAAGGAAACGCGCTGAGCTCAGTCCGACCGTCCGAGCGGCCCGTCCCCATCCGGGGCGGGCCGCTCCGGCGTCCGGGTTCAGCGCCAGCCGCCCCCGGACACGGCCTTGAGGTAGAGCCGGGTCAGCCGCTGCGCGGCGTCGGCCCAGCTGAACCGGAACGAGTGCACGCGCGCGATCAGGCCCATCCGGGCCCGTAGCGGTTCGTCGTCCAGCAGTCGGCCCAGCGCGGCCGCCCAGGCCGCGGGGGAGCGGTCCAGCATCAGCAGTCCCGTCTCGGAGTGGACGACGACCTCGCGCAGTCCGCCCGCGGCCGACGCGATGACCGGGACGCCGCTGGCGGCGGCCTCCAGCGCCACCAGCCCGAAGGTTTCCGAATGAGACGGCACCAGGAACACGCGGGCGTGCCTCATCAGCTGGGCCAGTTCCTCGGGCTGCTGGGGCCCGACGAAGGTCACGGTGTCCCGCATGCCCGCCGCGGCGACGACGCGGTCGAGCTCGGCCCGGTAGGCGGCGAAGTCCTCCGAGACGTCGCCGGCGACGACGAGGTGCGGACGCCGTCCGGCCGGCAGAGCCGCCAGGGCGGCCACAGCCAGGTCGGGGGCCTTCAGCGGCTGCAACCGGGCCGCGAACAGCACGTACCCCAGCGCGCTGCCCGCCCAGGGGCCTTCCGGGGCCGGTTCGCCGGGCTCGGCCGGCCGGAAGAGCCGGTGGTCGACGCCGGGCGGCACGACACGCACGAGGTCCGGGCGTGCGCCGCAGCGCTCGATCACGGTGCGCGCCTCGGCGGTGCTGACCGCGACGATGAGATCCGACTCGCGGGCCACGAGCGCCTCGCCCGGCATGCGGGCCGGCGACTCCGGGGGTTCGCCCTGGGCGAGTTCCGATCCGGGCAGGGCGGCGACCGAGTGGAAGCTCTGGAGGTGGGGCACCCCCCACCGGCGCGCGACGGGAAGCGCGGCGACCCCGGACATCCAGTGGTGGCTGTGCAGCAGGTCGTAGGGCTCGAGCCGGCCCAGGTGACGCCCGAACTCCTCGATGTGGGCGTCGATCGCGCTCTTGGCGAGCGCCTGCCGCGGGCCGGCGTCCAGGTGCCGGAGCGTCACTCCGGGATCGAGGGCCACGGCGTCGGGGGCGTCCGGCCGGGCCCGCCGGGTGATGAGGTCGACCCGGTGGCCCTGGCGGGCGAGCGCCCGAGCCAGGTTCAGTTCGACGACGTTCATGCCGCCCGCATCGCCGGCGCCGGGGGCGTCCGCTGGGGAGGTGTGCATCGAGACGAAACCGATCCGCAGGCTGGGCATGGCGGGAGACTAGCGTCCGGCCGGCAGGCGGGGACGTTTGCACTAGCCTGTCGCCATGCCGATCAGCGCCGCCCATGCCGGGAAGACCTATCCGCCGACCGCGCCCTACGAGGTGACGCGCGGGAAGATCGCGGAGTTCGCCGCCGCGCTGGGGGATGCGAATCCGGCCTACGCCGCGGCCGCCCCGGTGGCGCCGCCCACCTTCGCGGCGGTGCTGGCGGCGGAGGCCTGGGGGGCGCTGTTCGCCGATCCGGAGTTGGACCTGCAGTTGAAGCGCACGATCCACTACGACCAGGCGTTCGACTTCGTCCGGCCGCTGCGCGCGGGCGACGAGGTGACGGCGTCCCTGACGATCGACAAGGTGCGCCTGCGCGGGGCCACCGCTTTCATCACGGTGTCGGTGGCGCTGGCGACCACCGCCGGCGAGCCCGTCTGCACCGCCGTCTCCACCCTGCTGCACACCTGGCCGAGCGAGGACGCATCATGACCGATCTCAGCACCGTCGCCGTGGGCACCGAACTGCCCGCCCTGCAGGTGACCTTCGACCGCCAGCGGCTCGTGCGGTACGCGGGCGCCTCGGGCGACTTCAACCCGATCCACTACTCCGACCACCACGCCCGGGCGCTGGGTCTGGCAGGCTGTCTCGCCCACGGCATGCTGACGATGGGGGTGGGCCTGCGCGTCGTGACGGACTGGTGCGTCGACCCCGGGCGCGTGCGCCGGTACTCGGTGCGCTTCACCAAGCCGGTCCAGGTGCCGGACGACGACGCGGGGGCCGTGGTCCACTTCACGGCCCGGGTCTCGGCGATCGAGGACGCCGTCGCGACGGTCGCGATCGACGCGCGGTGCGGGGAGGACAAGGTGCTGGGGGCGGCCGTCGCGGAGGTGTCCCTTGCCTGAGTGGTTGCGCGACCACACCTCGTTCCGGATCGGGGGGCCCGCCGGGCGGTGGGTCGAGGCGACGACCGAGGGGCAGATCCTCGAGACGGTGCGGGCCTGCGACGCGTCCGGTGAGCCGTTGCTGATCCTCTCGGGCGGCTCCAACCTGCTCGTGTCCGACGCGGGCTTCCCGGGCACGGTGCTCAAGATCGCGACGCGGGGCATCCGGGCGGAGGCGTCGTTCTGTGAGTTCGACGCGGACGCCGTCGACGGGCCCCTCGGCTCCGGACCGGCGGCGTGCGGCGGGTACACCGTGACGGTGGCGGCCGGCGAGGAGGGGGACGATTTCGTGGCCTACGCGGTGGCGCACGAGCTCGTGGGCGTGGAGGCGCTGTCGGGGATCCCCGGCCTGGTGGGGGCCACCCCGATCCAGAACGTGGGGGCCTACGGGCAGGAGGTCAGTCAAACGATCTGGAACGTCCGCACGTACGACCGGGCGACGGCGGCGGTGCGGACGTTCGCGAACGCCGACTGCGGGTTCGGATACCGGCACAGCCGGTTCAAGGCCGAGCCCGGGCGCTACGTGGTGCTCGAGGTGACGTTCCAACTGACGCAGGGGTCCCTGTCGGCCCCCATTCGGTTCGGGGAGTTGGCCCGGCGGCTCGGCGTGGAGGGCGGGCAGCGCGCGCCGCTGGGCCTGGTTCGCGAGGCGGTGCTGGACCTGCGGCGCGGCAAGGGGATGGTCGCCGACCCCGACGATCACGACACCTGGAGCGCTGGCTCGTTCTTCACCAACCCGATCCTGGACGCCGACGTCGCGGCCGCGCTGCCGGAGGACGCTCCGCGGTTCCCGCAGCCGGACGGCCGGGTGAAGTCGAGCGCGGCCTGGTTGATCGAGCGCGCCGGGTTCGGCCGGGGGTTCGGCAACGAGCGCACGAGCCTGTCGACCAAGCACACGCTGGCGCTCACGAACCGGGGGACGGCCTCGGCCGCAGACGTCGTGGCGCTGGCGCGAACGGTGCGCGACGGCGTCCGGGACCGTTTCGGCGTGACGTTGGTGCCGGAGCCCGTCCTCGTCGGCGTGAGCCTGGACTGACCGGTGATGCCGGCGCCGGTTCGACTTTCCTGCGACGGACGCCGTACACTCGACTTCCCGGTGGGACTTAGGCCTGTCGTGGCATGCCCGTGGGCGGTCGCGGAGGGTGGAACCATCGAAGGGCAATAGCTCAATTGGCAGAGCAGCGGTCTCCAAAACCGCAGGTTGGGGGTTCGAGTCCCTCTTGCCCTGCTGGGCCGTCCTGGCCTCGCAGACACGACGACAACGAACGGGTGAGGTACCACAGTGGTGGATCGCAGGACCGGCAGCGGCTCCGACGATTCCGTGACC
>JAAYTZ010000006.1 GCA_012517965.1 Propionibacterium sp.
CCGCCGCGTAGGGGTCGCCGGGCTCGCCCCGGCATCCTTGTTCGTCGAAGACATCGACACTCACTCTCGGGTCAGCCAGACCCCCACAGTGTGGTCTGATTCAAACCCCAAAATGCGACACGATCCCTGACGCAAGACATGGGCGGCCCGGCGCTTCCACCGCGCGGCCTGGGTGAACCTGCGCCACGGCGCCACCACCATGGACACCCTGATCAGCCTCGGCACCACCGCGGCCTTCTTCTGGTCGGTCTACGCCCTGCTGTTCACCCACGCCGGGGCGCTCGGCTACACCCACCCGTTCGAGCTCACCCTCGACCGCGGGATGGCCGCCCTCTACTTCGAGGCCGTCGTCGCGATCGTCACCTTCCTGCTCGCGGGCCGCTACGTCGAGGCGCGTTCCCGGGCCGACTCCGGCGACGCCCTCCGCGCCCTGCTCAGCCTGGGGGCGGCCGAGGTGACCGTGCTGCGGGCCGGCCGCGAGGAGACGATCCCGGCCGCGGACCTCGCCGTCGGCGACACCTTCCTGGTGCGTCCCGGCGAGAAGGTCGCCACCGACGGCGTCGTCGTCCAGGGCGTCTCGGCGGTCGACGAGTCGATGCTGACCGGCGAGTCGGTGCCCGTCGACAAGGCCCCCGGCGACGCGGTCGTCGGCGCCACCCTCAACGCCAACGGACGCCTCGTCGTCCGGGCCACCCGGGTCGGCAGCGACACCCAACTGGCCCGGCTCGGCCGAATGGTGGAGGAGGCGCAGACCGGCAAGGCGCCCGTGCAGGCGCTCGCCGACCGCATCTCGGCCTGGTTCGTCCCGGCCGTCGTCGGGCTGGCGGTGGTGACGTTCGCGGGCTGGCTGTTGGCCGGTGAGCCGGCCACCTTCGCGCTCACGGCCGCCGTGTCGGTGCTGATCATCGCCTGCCCCTGCGCCCTGGGCCTCGCCACCCCCACGGCGCTGCTCGCCGGCACCCTGCGCGGCGCCCAACTCGGGGTCGTGATCTCCGGCGCCGAGGCCCTGGAGCGCGCCCGCGGCGTGGACGCCGTCCTGCTCGACAAGACCGGCACCGTCACCACCGGGCGGATGGCCGTCACCGGCGTCCACCCCGCCCCCGGCGTCGACGCCGCCGAACTGCTGCGCCTCGCCGGGACGGCGGAGTCGGCGTCCGAACACCCCATCGCCCGCGCGATCACGGCCGCCGCGGACGAGGCGGGCGCCCGCGGCGTCCTGGGGCACTTCGAGAACCGACCGGGCTGGGGGGTCGCCGCCCAGGTGGACGGCCGCACCGTCACCGTGGGCCGCCCCGCGCCCCCGCCGGCCGACGGCCGGGCGCGGCGGCGGCCCGGGGGACCCTCCGCCGCGACCGTCGTCGCGGTCACGATCGACGGCGCGCCGGCGGGCGCCATTGAGGTGGCCGACACCGTGAAGCCCACCTCGGCGGCCGCCGTCGCGGCCCTCGGCCGGCTGGGGCTGCGGCCGATCCTGCTCACCGGGGACGCCGAAGCCACCGCCCGCGCCGTGGCCGCCCGCGTCGGCATCGACGAGGTGATCGCCGGCGTCCGCCCCGAGGGCAAGGTGGCCGCCGTCGCCGACCTCCAGGCCGCCGGACGCCGCGTCGCCATGATCGGCGACGGCGTCAACGACGCCCCGGCCCTGGCCCAAGCCGATCTCGGCATCGCCCTGGGCACCGGCACGGACGCCGCCATGCAGGCCGCCGACCTCACGCTCATGCGCGGCGACCTCATGCTCGCGGTCGATGCGCTGCGGCTCTCCCGGCGGACCCTGCGCACCATCCGGCAGAACCTGTTCTGGGCCTTCGCCTACAACGTGGCCGCGCTGCCGCTGGCGGCGTCCGGCCTGCTCAGCCCGATGATCGCCGGGGCCGCGATGGCGTTCTCGTCGGTGTTCGTGGTCGCGAACAGCGTCCGGCTGCGCACCTTCCGCCCCTGGGCCCGCTGACCGGCTCGCTGCAGGAGGCCGGGCCGGATCGGAGCCCCGCCGCCGATCCAGCCCCGCCGATCTAGCCCCC
>JAAYTZ010000007.1 GCA_012517965.1 Propionibacterium sp.
CCGCCGCGTAGGGGTCGCCGGGCTCGCCCCGGCATCCTTGTTCGTCGAAGACATCGACACTCACTCTCGGGTCAGCCAGACCCCCACAGTGTGGTCTGATTCAAACCCCAAAATGCGACACGATCCCTGACGCAAGACATCGGTTCCCCGGCGGTTGGCTCCGGTTGCGGCGGCAGCGGACTGCGCCAAGCGGAGCGGATCGGTTCCCCGGCGATCGGCTCAGGTTGTGGCGGTCGGCTCAGGTTGTGGCGGTTGGCTCCGGTTGTGGCGGCAGCGGACTGCGCCAAGCGGAGCGGATCGGTTCCCCGGCGGTTGGCTGCGGTTGTGGTGGTCGGCTCCGGTTACAGCGGCAGCGAGGTTGCGCCGAGCGGAGCGGATCGGTTCCCCGGGGCCGGAGCGGATCGGTTCCCCGGGGCCGGAGCGGATCGGTTCCCGGGGGCCGGAGCGGATCGGTTCCCCGGCGGTTGGCTCCGGTTGTGGCGGTCGGCTCCGGTTGCGGGGGCAGCGGACTGCGCCAAGCGGAGCGGATCGGTTCCCGGGGGCCGGAGCGGATCGGTTCCCCGGGGGTCGGCGGCGGGTCTGTTGGCGGTGGCCGCACCCCGTTGGCTAGGGTCGGCCCTCCCATGTCTGTCGACCCCCGCCGCGCTCACGACCTCCGACCCGCTCACGACCCCCGCCCCGCTCACGACCCCCGCCCCGCGCGCGCTGCGGCGCGCCCGAGCCCCGGCCTGCGCGGACCGCGATGAGCTCGGCGTTCGAGAACCTGTCCCCGGCGTTCCCGGGGAAGGCGCCCTGGGGGACGGCGTCCGCGCTGCGGGCCTGGCAGGTCGAGGCCGTGGAGCTCTACCGGGAGCGGGCGCCGCAGGATTTCCTCTGCGTCGCGACCCCGGGCGCCGGCAAGACCACCTTCGCGCTGCGGATCGCCCGCGACCTGCTGGCGAGCCGGGTCGTCCGCCGGGTGATCGTCGTGACCCCGACCGAGCACCTCAAGGTGCAGTGGGCGGACGCCGCGGCGCGCGTCGGTCTCCAGCTCGACCCCGGGCTGGGCGGGTCGAGGCGGGGCCGCGGCCGCGAGTACGCGGGCGTCGCGGTGACCTACGCGGGCGTCGCCGCCCGGCCCTTCCACTACGCCGCGCTCGCCACGAACCTGCCCACGCTGGTGATCTTCGACGAGATCCACCACGCCGGCGACAGCCGGAGCTGGGGCGACGCGATCGCCGAGTCGTTCCGGTACGCGACGCGCCGGCTGGCGCTGACCGGCACGCCGTTCCGCAGCGACGAGCACCCGATCCCGTTCGTGTCCTACGAGGACGGACCCGGGGGCGTCCGGGTCTCCCGTGCCGACTACGTCTACGGCTACGCGGACGCCCTCCGCGACCACGTGGTCCGGCCGGTGCTGTTCATGAACTACGGCGGCCCGATGCGGTGGCGGACGAAGGCCGGCGAGGAGCTCGCCGCCGACCTGGGCGAACCCCTGACCAAGGACCTCACCGCCCACGCCTGGCGCACCGCCCTCGACCCCGAGGGGGAATGGATCGCGGCGGTGCTGCGGGCGGCCGACACCCGGCTGTCCGAGGTGCGCCGCCACGTCCCGGACGCCGGCGGTCTCGTCATCGCGTCCAACCAGACCGCGGCCCGCGCCTACGCCCGCACCCTGGCGTCCATCACCGGGGTCAAACCGGCCGTGGTGCTCTCGGACGCCGCCGGCTCGTCGGCGCGGATCGCGGCCTTTGCGGCGTCCGAGGAGCGCTGGCTGGTGGCGGTGCGGATGGTGTCGGAGGGGGTGGACATCCCGCGGCTCGCCGTCGGGGTGTACGCCACCGCGACCTCGACGCCGCTGTTCTTCGCCCAGGCGGTGGGCCGCTTCGTCCGGGCCCGGCGCCGCGGCGAGGTGGCGACGGTGTTCCTGCCGACGGTGCCGATCATCCTGGCGCACGCGTCGGCGCTGGAGCGGCAGCGCGACCACGTGCTGGGGGCCCGGGCGACGCAACGGGCGGACGCCGGGCTGTGGGACGAGTCCGAGGCGGAACTGGCCGCCGCGAACCGGCGGGAGGCGGCGTCCGACGAGCTGACCGGACGATTCGAGGCGCTGGCGTCCGCGGCCACCTTCGACCACGTGCTGTTCGACGGCGCCGCCTTCGGGATGGTCGCCCAACCGCACAGCGACGACGAACGCGACTACCTGGGGCTGCCGGGGCTCCTGGAGGCCGACCAGGTGTCCACGCTGCTCCGCGACCGCCAGCGCCGCCAGCAGGCACGCCACGACCAGCGCGTGCGGCGCGAGGCGCGGGCCGCCCGGGAGCCGGTGGAGCAGGTGGCCCTGCACCGGGTGCTGGCCGACCGGCGCAAGGAGCTGAACGGGCTCGTCGCCCAGTACGCCCGGACGGCCGGGGTGCCGCACAGCCACGTGCACGCCGACCTGCGGCGGCAGTGCGGCGGGCCCAAGCTCGCCGAGTGCACCCTCGACCAGGTCGAGGCGCGGATCCGGCTGGTCCGCGACTGGCGCTAGCCGGGACGCCTACCCGCCGGCCTTGCGGCGGAACTGCCGCTTGCCCGCCGCCTTGGAGTGGGTGGCGCCGAGGCTCTTGGCGCCGGTGGCGCCCTCGTTGTGGGCGTGCTGGGCGTTCTTCTTGGCCTCCAGCGCCTGCCGCATGGCCTCCTTGGGGTCGAGGGGCTGGTCGGGCTTCTCGGGCTCGGTCATGGGGCCACTGTGCCACAGCGCTCCCGCGGGGGACAGGCCCCGGTGCCCGGGCGGCAGGTCAGCGGGACAGCTCGTCGAACAGCGCCGTGGCGTCGCCGCCCGTCGGGATCTCGGGCAGGTCCGGCAGGGAGTGGGGGACGCCGTCGATCAGCAGCGGCTCGGCCGGCGGCTCGGCCAGGTGGGCGTCCCACTTGGTGTCGCCGGCGGCGAAGGTGAGGAAGGTCGGCAACTGGAGGTCTCGCAGGCCCTCCTCGGTCGCGGACGCCGAATCGGCCTCGCCCAGGGCGAACCGGCGGCGTCCGTAGGCCTCGTAGACGGCCCGGGGGCCGTCCGCGCCGACGAGGTCGCCGGCGGCCGCGGCCACGCGGGCCACGGAGCGGCCGGCGGCGGTCGGCGCCAGGACGAACTCGACGTCGATCGGGCGGGCCTGCTCCACGATCGCCAGCCAGCGCGAGGCGCGCCAGGACGCCTCGCTGGCCGGGTCGACGTACAGGCGGACGTGCATGGGCCGGCTCACAGGGCCAGGGCCAGCGTGAGGACGAACGCGACCTGGGCCACCTCGACGAGTGAGCCGAGCGTGTCCCCGGTGACGCCACCCAGCCGGCGCTGGAGGTGCCGCTGCCAGAGCGCGGCCACCCCGGCGGCGATCATCGCGCCCAGCATGAAGACGGCCACGCCGCGGGCGCCCTGGGCGAGGCCGCCGGCCAGGGCCGCCGCGGCCAGCACCGCGAGTCCCTCCACCAGCAGGGCCAGGTCGCCCGTGCCGCCGGCGACGAGGGCGCCGAGCCCGTCGGGGCGGGCGGCACTCCACCAGCGGCCGGTGCCGAGCAGGGCCCCGAAGCGGCCGACCACGGGCATGATCAGCAGGGCCGCCGGGAGCGTGGCCCCGGCCACGTGGGGCGACGCGAGGGCGGCGACGTCCAGCCCGAGCGCGAGCACGAGGGCGACGACGCCCATCGGGCCGATGTCGGAGGCCTTCATGACGGCCAGGGCCTCGGCCGGGGGCTTGCGGGAGCCGAGGCTGTCGGCGGTGTCGGCGAGCCCGTCGAGATGCATCGCCCCGCTGATCAGCGCGAGGACCGCCACCCCGGCGAGCGCCGCCAGCAGCGCGCCGCCGCCCAGCAACCCGATCACCGCCGCGACGGCCCCGGCGCCGAGTCCAGCGACGAGGCCCACCCAGGGCAGGGCCAGCATGGCCTTCAGGGCCGTGTCGCGGTCGAGTGCGACGGGGGGCACGGGGATCCAGGTGAACAGGCTCACCGCCGCGTGCAGGCCGGCGCTGCCGATCCCCACCGCGCGCGCCGGGCCCTGCTCGGCGGGGCCGGTGACCGGGTCGGGGACGCCGGGGGTCTGCTGATCGCTCATCTCTCGCCTTTGATCTTGGTGGGGATCCCCGCGGTGACCAGCCAGACCTCGTCGCAGGCGGCCGCCACCGCGATGTTCAGGATGCCCAGCTCGTCACGGAACAACCTTCCCGCAGCGGAGGCCGGAACGACACCCTGTCCCACTTCGTTCGTCACCAGCACCACCTCGCGGCGGGTGGACGCCACGGCGGCGGCGAGGCCGGCCACCCGCGCGCGGAGGGCCTCGGCCGGCGGCGTCCCCGGGTTGCGGCGGGGCGGCGGGGCGACCCAGCCCTCGCCGGGGGCGTCCGGCCAGCAGCCCTCTTCGTCCAGGACGCGGGCCAGCCAGACGGTCAGGCAGTCGACCAGGACGGCGGCGTCCGAGGCGGCGGCCAGGACGCCCTCGAGGTCGGCCGTCTCGAGGGTCGCCCAGTGGGCGGGCCGGCGGGCGACGTGGGCGGCGATGCGCTCGGCCCACTCGGGGTCGTCGGGACGCCGCTGGGACGTCGCGACGTAGTCGACCCGGGCGGCGGCGAGGAGCGACTCGGCGAAGTGTGACTTGCCGGAGCGTGCCCCGCCGATGATCAGCCTCCTCATGGCCGCATCATCCCCCGGAGACCCCGGCGTCGCCGAAGGTCGCCATCTCGCGGAGGATCTTCGCGGCGGACTGCACCACCGGCAGCGCCGTGAGGGCGCCGGAGCCCTCCCCGAGCCGGAGGTCCAGCGCGAGGACCGGGTCGAGGTGCAGGCGCGCCAGCGCCGCCCGGATGCCGGGTTCGACGCCGTCGTGGCCCGCGATGAGGTAGTCGCGGACGTCCGGGGCCAGGGCCACCGCGACGAGGGCCGCCGAGCACACGATCACCCCGTCGAGGATGACCGGCAGCCGGTGGCGGGCCGCGCCCAGCAGATAGCCGACGATCGCCGCGTGCTCGAGGCCGCCCACGGCGGCCAGCGCGGCCAGCGGGTCGGCGGGCGTCGCCGCGTTGACCTCGATCGCCCGCGCGACCACGGCCTTCTTGTGGGCGAGCGCCGCACCGACGGCCCCGGCGCCCGCGCCGGTGACCTCGGCGGCGGGGCGTCCGGTGAACACCGAGACCAGCGCGGCGGCGGCGGTGGTGTTGCCGATGCCGACCTCGCCGGCGAGGAGGCAGCGGTAGCCGGCGGCCGCGGCGTCCGCCGCCGCCCGGAGACCCACCGCGAGCGCCGCGCCGCACTGCTCGGCGGTCATCGCGGGGCCGAGCGACAGGTCGGCGGTGCCCGACGCCACCCGGTGGTGCCGGACGCCGGGGGCGTCCGGCCGGGGGCCGGCGAGGCCGACGTCGTAGACGAGGACGTCGGCGCCGGCGTGCCGGGCCAGCACGTTGACGGACGCCCCGCCCGCGGCCACGTTGGCCACCATCTGGGCGGTGACGGCCTGCGGCCACGGTGAGACCCCCTGGGCCCAGACGCCGTGGTCGCCGGCGAACACGCAGAGCAGCGCCGGTTCGGGCACCGGCGGCGGGCACGTCCCGAAGATGCCGGCCAGCCGGTTGCCCAGCGTCTCGAGTTGGCCGAGCGACCCGGCCGGCTTCGTCAGGGTGAGCTGACGCGCCTCGGCGGCGGCGGTCGCGGCGGCGTCCGCTGGGCCGATGGCGGCGAGGGTGGCCGCCAGCAGGGGCGAGGTCGCGGGCGTGGTCGGCGGGGTGCGCATGCGGCGGATCCTGGGGTCGCGGTGAGGTGGCGGAGTGGCGGGCGCCACCCTAGTCGGCTTGGCCGGAGGACGTGAGCCCCGCCCGCGGCGGCGGCGCCGATCCTCGCTCGGGAGCCGCCTTCCGGTCGTGCCCGGCGCCGGTGGGGTTGGCGACGGCGGACGGCCCGGCCAGGATGGGGTCATGTTCGCGAACAAGCACCGGCTCAGCACCCTCGACGAGGCGCTCCTCGAGGCGGTCACGGACGCCGTGCCCCCCGAGTCGGCGACGATCGAGCGGGCCTGGAACCGGGAGGCGCGTGGTTGGTTCGTGGAGGTCGCGCCGCGCGCCCTCGACGCGTGCCCGTTCACCGTGGGCGCCCACGGCCGGGACACCGTCCGCTTCACGATCGGCCGGGGCACCAGCTTCGAGATCCACGGGGTGCGCAAGCCGCGGCACCTCGGGCTGGTGAAGCAACTCCTCGGCGGCATCGTCGGCGGCCGGGTGCAGGAGTACGGCGGTGGGCGCAGCGGCTACGCGACCATCGGGCTGACCCGGGGGCGGTTCTCCACCAGCCGGCGCGGGCTCTACCGGTTCTTCCCGCTGCCCCTCACCGGCCGCGTCTACGCCCCCTACGCGACCCCCACCGGGTAGGCGACGGCCTGCTCGGCGAGGGCGGCCGCCAGCCGCCGCAGCCCCTCGGCGATCGTCTCGGGCGGGTTCGTGACGAAGGACAGGCGCATCGTCGACAGGTCGGGGTCGTTGGCGAAGAACGACCACCCGGGGGCGAAGGCGACCCCGTGCCGGACGGCGGTCGCCAGCAGCGCCCGGGTGTCGATCCCGCCGCCGAGGCGCACCCAGCAGAACATGCCGCCCTCCGGGCGGGTCACCTCGGCGCCGCTCGGCAGGACGTCCCGCAGCCCGGCGGCCATGGCGTCCCGGCGCTCGCGGTAGCGGACGCGGACGGCGTCGATGTGGGCGTCCAGGTCGTGATGGGTCAGGTAGTGGGCGACGGCCAGCTGGTTGAGGGCCGGCGACTGCATGGTGACGGCGCCCTTGGCGACGGTGAGCGCTTTCAGCACCCGCCCCTGCCCCCGGACCCAGCCCAGCCGGACGCCGGGGGCCATCACCTTGGACAGCGAATTGAGCAACAGCGTGCGCTCGGCCATGCCGTCCAGGGCGGCGATGGGCGCGGGGGTGGGGCCGTCGAAGCCGAGTTCGCCGTAGGGGTCGTCCTCGACGAGGGCCACGCCGGTGCGGAGCAGCACCTCGGCGACGGCCCGCCGCCGCTCCGGCGGCATCGTGCGGCCCGTGGGGTTCTGGTAGCTGGGCACCAGGTAGACCGCCCGCGGCCGGTGCTCGGCGATGGCCGCGGCGAGGGCGTCCGGCAGGACACCGCCGTCGTCGGTGGGGACCCCGACCATTCGGGCGCCGACGAGGGCGAACGCCTGCACGGCGGCGAGGTAGGTGGGCTCCTCGACGAGGATCACGTCGCCCGGGTTGAGCAGCACGAGGGCCGTGAGGTAGATGGCCTCCTGCGAGCCGGACGTGATCTGGATCTGGTCGACGGTCGTCGGCACGTGCCGGGAGACGCGCGCGGCCGCGACGGCGCGCAGCCCCGGGTCGCCCTCCGACGTGCCGTACTGGAGGGCGCGGCGTCCGTCGTGGGCCAGCACGTGGTCGAAGGCTGCCCGCAGCGGCTCGGCGTCGAACAGGGCGGCGTCCGGCATGCCCCCGGCGAACGAGACGAGGCCCGGCGTGTTGAGCGCCAGGAACAGGTCCCCGACGGGGTCGGCGATCTCGCCGGCGTAGAGGTCGCGAAGCGGGAAGTCGAACGCCATGGCGTCCATGATCCCACGGGCTGCGGCACGGGGGATTCATGCGATCCAGTGCACGAATGCCGCTTGTCGGGGCAAGATGGGAGCAGGCGACGCGGCCGGAGGAGGATCAGTCATGGGCGACGCGATCGAGTTCGTCAGCAACTACTCGGACCTGAGCGACAACAACGGGTTCCAGTTCGAGTTTCACTGTGACCGCTGCGGCAGCGGCTACCGCACCCGCTATGAGGCCTGGGCGACGGGCACGGTGACCAACATCCTGGACGGGGCGAGCAACCTGTTCGGCGGGCTCTTCGGGCAGGCCGCGAACGTCTCGGAGAGGGTTCGCTCGGCGCAGTGGTCGAAGGCACGCGACGACGCGATGGAACGCGCCGTGCAGGAGATCAAACCGTCGTTCATCCAGTGTCCGCGGTGCCGGCGCTGGTCGTGCCGCGAACGCTGCTGGAACGAGAAGAAGGGGCTGTGCAAGGAGTGCGCCCCCGACATGGGCGTCGAGATGTCGGCAGCGCAGGCGTCCCGCTCGGTCGAGGAGGTGTGGGCCCACGCCAAGATGTCGGCCGAAGACAAGCACCTCACCGAGTCCGACTGGCGGCAGACCATCGTCGCGTCCTGCCCGCAGTGCGAGGCGCCGCTGGCCACCAACGCGAAGTTCTGCCCCGAGTGCGGGGCGCGCCTCAACGTCCAGGCCCACTGCACCGAGTGTGGGGCGCTGATGCAACCGGGCGCCAAGTTCTGCGGCGAGTGCGGCGCCAAGACGCAGTAGTCCGGACGCCGCCCGCTCGTCACTCGTGGTGCAGGGCGGCCACCACGTCGAGCCTGGACGCCGACCGCGCCGGCACCAGCGCGGCCAGGACCCCGAACACGATGCCGACCACGAGGGTCAGCAGGACGCCGAGCCACGGGAAGATGTACGGCATCGGCCACCCGATCGTCTGCATCGCCTCGACCAGGGCGTAGCCGAGCAGCAGCCCGGCGACCACCCCGAACACCGTGCCGATGACCGAGAGCAGCAGCGACTCGGCCATCACCATCCGCCGCACCTGCCGGCGGGTCGCGCCGACCGCGCGCAGCATGCCGATCTCGCGGGTCCGGGCCAGCACCGAGATCGCCAGGGTGTTCAGCAGCGCCAGCAGCGACGGGATCGCCAGGGCCGCGATCAGCCCGTAGAACATCACGTACGTCTGGTCGAAGGTCGCCAGTTGCTCGTCGCGCCACTCAGCGGCCGAGTAGAGCGAGAAGCCGGGGTAGTCGGCCAGGATCGTCCGGAGGGACGCCTCGACGGACGCCGGGTCGGCGGCCGGCGTCCGGTCGGCCATGAGCAGCAGGTCGCCGGTGACGTTGAAGTCCTGGGCGAGGGCGTCCTGGCTGACGTAGACGGTGGCGACCTTGGCGTTGAGGTAGTCGCTGCCGACGCCGGCGACGTGGTAGGTGCGGCGTCCGTTGGGGGTGTCGAGGGTGACGGCCTCGCCGGCCGTGAGGCCCGCCTGGCCGGCGAAGATGCCGTTGGCGATCAGCCAGCGGCCCGAGGCGAGTTGGGCCAGCGTGGCGTCGCTGCTGCCGTCGGCCCACTCCAGGCCGGCGACGAGGCCGTAGGCGTCCGGGTCGATGCCGATCACCTGGGCGTCCAGGCCGTCGAGTCGGCCGCGGGCGACGCGCAGGGTGGCGACCGGCCCGATGCCCGGGGTGTGGGCGATCTCGTCGGCGAGCGCGGGGCCGGCCGCCACGTTGCCCTGCGAGAGCACGATCGAGGACGGGATGACGAGGTAGTCGGCGGAGAGGCTGCGGTCGATGTAGGAGGTGAACCCGGCGAAGATCGACTGGACGACGGTCACCATCGCCACGATGGACGCCAACCCGAGCATCACGGCCGAGACCGTCACGGCCGAACGGCCGGGGTTGCGCTGGAGGTTCGAGCGGGCGATCGCGCCCTCGCGGGCGAACGCGAGTTCCACCGCGTGGCCGGCCGCGCGCGCCAGCGGGTGCACGATCGCCGGCGTGACCAGCGCGATGCCGACGAGGAACAGCACCGCGCCCAGGCCGACGAGCGCGCTCTGGCCGGTGGCCAGGCCGAACAGCGCGGCGATCAGGACGCCCACGCCCACCCAGGCCCGGACGCCGGCGCCGGCCCGGTAGACCTCCTCGGCCTGCGGCCGCAGGGCCTCCATGGGGGTGACCCGCCCCGCCGCCCGGGCGGGGATGACGGCGGCCAGCACCGTGATGCCGATGCCGAGGACGACCGCCTGCACGTAGGTGGCCGGCTCGAACCGCACCGGCCCCAGGGACACGTGCAGCACCTGCTCGAAGATCGGCCGCATCGCCGCGAACAGCGCCGACGCCATGCCGTAGCCCAGGCCCATGCCGAGGGCCGTGCCGAGGACGCCCTGCAGCAGCGACTCCGCGAGGAACAGCCCGGTGACCGTGCGGCGGCGGGCCCCGACGGCGCGCAGCATGCCGATGTCGCGGCGGCGCTCGGCGACGACGGTGCGGAAGCTGTTCAGGATGATGAACCCCGCCGTGGCCATCGCGAACAGGCCGAACAGCGTGAACGCGTACCGGGCCACCTCGATGGAGGCCAGCAGCGAGGAGTTCCCCGACAGCCCGCCCACGGTGAAGTCGTCGCCCAGCGTGGCCCGGACGGCGTCCTCGACGGCGCCGCGGTCGGCGTCGGGGGCGAGGGTGGACTGGACGGCGGTGATCCGGTCGCCCAGGCCGAACAGGTCCTGGGCCGACCGCAGCGGCACGAAGACCGTCTCCTGGCCGGGCACGGTGGCGGCCGCCAGCAGGCCCACCACCGTGAAGGTGGTGCGGCCCACCTGCGAGGGCAGGACCAGCGGGTCGCCCAGGGCGAGCCCGAGGCGTCCGGCCAGGTCGGCGGACAGGATCGCGGCGTCGCGGTCGTCGACGGCCAGCGCGCGGCCGGCGCCGACCGCCAGGTCGCGCACGCGCGCGGCCGCGGCCGGGTCGACCCCGACGACGGCGACGGACGCCACCTGCTCGCCCACCGGGACGTCGCGCTTCAGGGGCAGCGGGGCGGCCTGCTCGACCTCGGGCGTCGCGAGGGCGACGCCCGAGGTGCGGGCCACCCGGTCGACGACGTCGGCGGCGAACGGCTGGCCCAGGCGGTGGGTGACCGTCAGGTCGACCTTGCCCGACGCGGACATCATCGAGCGGGTGAAGGTCTCGACCATCGTGGGGACGACGCCGCCCAGCCCGAAGATGAGCATGACCCCGAGCGCCACCGCGAGCGTCGTCAAGGCCGACCGGAGCCCGCGCCCCCTCAGGTAGCGCCACGCGAGGGTCAGCTGGACGTTCACAGCAGCCCCGATCGCTCCATGGCGCGCAGCGGCGCCTCGCGGGAGCCGTCCAGGACGAGGTCGTCGACGATCCGGCCGTCGCGCATGAGCACGAGCCGCTCGGCGTAGGACGCGATCCGGGGGTCGTGGGTGACCATCAGCACCGACCGGTGCCACTCGGCGGCCACCTGCCGCAGCAACTCGGCGATCTCGGTGGCCGACTTCGAGTCGAGGTTGCCGGTGGGCTCGTCGGCCAGCACCAGGGCCGGGTCGGCGGCCAACGCCCGGGCCACCGCGACCCGCTGCTGCTGGCCCCCGGACAGCTCGTCGGGCCGGTTGCGCAGCCGGTCGGCCAGCCCGACCCGGGTCAGCCACTCGGTGGCGGTCTCCGCCGCCCCGGACGCCCCGTCGAGCGTGAGCGGCAGGGCGGCGTTCTCGACGGCGTCCAGCACCGGGATGAGGTTGAAGAACTGGAACACGAACCCGATCCGGCGGCGGCGCAGCTCGGTGAGCGCGTCGTCGGGCAGCGTGGTGAGGTCGGCGCCGGCCACGAACACCCGCCCCGAGGTGGGGGTGTCGAGGCCGCCGACCATGTTGAGCAGCGTGGACTTGCCGCAGCCCGACGGGCCCATCACGGCCACGAACTCGCCGGGGGCGACGGTCAGGTCGACGCCGTCCAGTGCCCGCACCTCGTTGTCGCCGGCCCCGTAGACCTTGGTGAGGGCCACGGTGCGCACGATGGCGCCGCCGGCGGCCCCGGCGGCCCCGCCGCCCCCGGCGGTCGGGTCGTCCGGGGCGACGTGACGGGCGGCGTCCGGCGCCGGTCGCCTACGCCACACGGACGGTCGCCCCGTCGGTGAGTGCGGTGAGCTGGCCGGTGGCGACGACGTCGCCGTCGGCGAGGCCCGCGGTGACCTGGGCGAGGGTGTCGGTGGTCGCCCCGACGGACACCTCGACGCGCTGCACCTTGTCGCCGGCCACCCTGAAGACGTACCGCTTGCCGCCGTCGGTGACCACGGCCTGCACCGGGACGACCAGCGCGGCCGGGACGTCCGCGGTGGCGATCGCGGCGTCGCCGCTCATGCCGAGCCGCAGGCTCGCGTCCGCGGGCGTCAGCGGCACCTTCACGACGTAGGCGACCCCGCCGGTCTTCGTCGTGACGGACGCCGTGGCGACCTCGGCGACGGTGCCCTCGAAGCTGCGACCGGGGTGGGCGTCCAGGGTGACCCGGGTCTGCTGGCCGGGGGCGACCTCGGCGACGTCCGACTCGTCCACCTGGGCGGCGAACACCAGCGCGGCCAGATCGACGATGGTGAACACCGGCGAGGCCGGCGAGACGGACGCCCCCGGCGCGGCCGTGGGACCGGTCCCGTCCAGGGAGGTGATGGCGAGCACCGGCAGGGTGACGGTGCCGGCGGCCGGGGCGACGATCGACGTCTTGGCGGCGTCGGCCTCGGCGGCCTTGCGGGCGGCGGCCGCGGCCGACTGGGCCGCGCCGGCGGCGTCCTGGGCGGCGTCCGCGGCGTCGAGGGCG
>JAAYTZ010000079.1 GCA_012517965.1 Propionibacterium sp.
AGATCTACACCCACGTAACGGGTGAGCGGCTGCGGCAGGCGTTCCGGCAGGCTCATCCCCGGGCCTGAGTGGCGATCGCGGCCGCGTCGGCGGCCGAGAGCAGCCGGACCTCGCCCAGCAGCAGGGCCAGCGGGTTGAGGTAGTCCTCACCGCGCTTGAGGCCCCAGTGGAGGCAGGCCGGCGCGGCGCACGCGTGCCCGGCGTCGAGGCGTCCGATCGGCTGGCCCCGCGACACGGCCGCCCCCGCGGGGACCAGGGCCGTCACCGGCTCGAACGTCGAGCGGGTGGCGCCGTGGCGGAGCACGAGCACGCCGCGGCCGGCGAGGATGCCGGCGTAGGTGACCACCCCGTCGCGCGGGGCGACGACCGTCGACCCGGCGGCGGCGGCGAGGTCGACGCCGCGATGGCCGGCGCCCCAACGGACGACGGGCGGGTCGAAGGCGCCGACGACGGACGCCCCCGCCACCGGCAGCACCCCCCTCCCCGGGGCGGCCGCCGCCGGCGGCGCGGCACCCCCCGTCAGCGCGCCGAGGAGCAGGGGCAGGGCCAGGGCCCGTCGCGGCAGTCGTCTCATGCCGACACGATGGGCCGGTCGTGTCAGGGTCGCGCTGGCGCTCGCCCCGATCCCACTCACCGGTCGCGGCTTGGGAATCGTCGGAACGCCTTGGCATCATGGCGGGCATGGCTTCTTCCCTCCGTTCCCTCGCCCTGGTCGCCGCGGCCGCCCTCGCGCTGTCCGGCTGTGCGGCCACCGCCCCGAGCACGTCGGGGTCGTCGGGGCCGGCGGGCACCCAGTCCGGCGCGCCGACCGGCTCCTCGGCGACCGCCCCGAGTCCGGCGGGCTCGCCGGCGGCTCCGGTCGCCACGGCGACCCAGCGCAGCTACCGGGCCGCCGACGGCTCGTGCACGCTGCCGGAGCGACTGCTGAACAAGGACCACGAGTCGCTCGGGACGACCGAGAAGAAGATCGCGCTGACCTTCGACGGCGGCGCCGGGGTGAACGGCGCCGACCGCATCCTGCAGACCCTGGAGGAGAAGGGGGCGACGGCGTCCTTCTTCTTCACCGGCCAGTTCGCCGAGAAGAACCCCGACCTGGTCCGGCGGATCGCCGCGAAGTACCCCGTCGGCAACCACAGCTGGAACCACCCCGGCTTCGCCAGCAAGAAGCTGAGCGACGCCGAGATCGCCAGCCAACTCTCCCGGGCCGAGGCGGCCATCGAGCAGGCGTCCGGCGGGGTGAACCCGCAGCCGTTCTTCCGCTATCCGGAGGGGGACCGCAACGCGGCGACCACCGTCCAGGTCAACAAGGCCTGCTACCTCCCGATCCGCTGGTCGATCGACACCAAGGGCTGGGTGGGCACCGTCGGCAGCGGCAACATCCCCGCGCAGAGCGTGGCGAAGGTGATCTCCTCGGTGGTCGACGCCCCGGCGAGCAAGAAGAACGGCGGCATCGTGCTCATGCACGTCGGAGAGGCCTCCGGCGACGGCAGCACCCTGGACGCCGACGCGCTGCCCGCGATGATCGACGGGCTCAAGGCCCAGGGCTACACGTTCGTGACGCTCGAGGAGATGCTCGTCGAGCGCTGACGGGCGCCGTTTTGGCCGGGGTCGCGCCCGGGCCGTACAATCGGCGCTGCGACCCGGCGGATCCGGGTCGACTTCGCATGCGTCACCCCGTCCCCGGGACGGCTGGCGCCCCGCGGTCCCCGGTCGGGGTGGGGCGTCCAGGGCGCATCAGGCGGGCTCGAACGGTTCGGCCCGGCAACTCAACTGCGTCCGTCGCAGGCGCCCGGCGCGCCCCGGACGCGAGAAAGGAACGGCCATGGCCGTCGTCACCACGCGCCAGCTGCTCGAGGCGGGCGTCCACTTCGGGCACCAGACCCGCCGTTGGAACCCGAAGATGAAGCGCTTCATCTTCAACGAGCGCAACGGCATCTACATCATCGACCTGCAGCAGTCGCTGAAGTACATCGACAACGCGTACTCGTTCGTCAAGAGCACCGTGGCCCGTGGCGGCCACATCCTGTTCGTCGGCACCAAGAAGCAGGCCCAGGAGGCCATCGCCGAGCAGGCGACCCGCGTCGGGATGCCCTACGTCAACCAGCGCTGGCTGGGCGGCATGCTCACGAACTACGGCACGATCTCCAAGCGCATCACCAAGATGAAGGAGCTCGACGCCATCGACTTCACCAACGTCGCCGCCTCCGGCCTCACCAAGAAGGAGCTGCTGCAGCAGCAGCGCAAGAAGGAGAAGCTGGAGAAGACACTCGGCGGCATCAAGGACATGGCCCGCCTGCCGCAGGCGATCTGGATCGTCGATACCAAGAAGGAGCACCTCGCGATCGACGAGGCGCGCAAGCTGCGGATCCCGATCATCGGCATCCTCGACACCAACTGCGATCCGGACGAGGTGGACTTCCCGATCCCCGGCAACGACGACGCGATCCGTTCCGTCGCGCTGCTGACCCGCATCATCGCGGACGCCGCGGCCGAGGGTCTGCTGGCCCGCAGCCAGGGCGGCCTGGCCCAGGGCGCCGAGGCCGAGCCGATGGCCGACTGGGAGCGCGAGCTGCTCGAGGCCCAGCCGGTCGAGACGCCGGCCGCGCCCGCCGAAGCCGAGGCCGCCGAGCCCGAGCCCGAGGCGGTTGTCGAGGCCCCCGCGACCGAGTCCGAGTGACGGACACCCACCACCCATCCACGAGGGAGAGAACACCTATGGCTATTACCGCCGCCGACGTCAAGAAGCTCCGGGACGCCACCGGCGCCGGCATGATGGACGCCAAGAAGGCCCTGACCGAGGCCGACGGCGACTTCGACGCCGCCATCGAGCTCCTGCGCGTGGCCGGCCAGGCCCGCATGGCCAAGCGCGCCGACCGTGAGGCGAGCAACGGCCTGGTCGCCGGATTCGGCTCGTCCGTGATCCGCCTGGCCGCCGAGACCGACTTCGTCGCCAAGAACGCCGAGTTCATGGAGCTGGCCCAGGAGATCGTCCAGGCGGTGGACGCCGCCGGTGCCGCCGACCTGGAGGCCGCCCGCGCCGTCAAGCTGCCCTCCGGGCTGACGGCCGGCGAGGCGGTCGAGGCCCTGGCCGCCAAGATCGGCGAGAAGCTCGAACTCGCGCAGGTCGCGTCCTTCACCGGCCCGTCGGTGACCTACCTGCACCGGCGGTCCCCCGACCTGCCCCCGCAGGTCGGCGTGATGGTCGAGTACGAGGGCGGTTCGGAGGAGTTCGTCCGCGGCATCGCGATGCAGATCGCCGCCATGTCGCCGTCCTACGTGACGCGCGACGAGGTACCCGCCGCGGAGCTGGACAAGGAGCGGCACGTCGCCGAGCTCACCGCCAAGGAGGAGGGCAAGCCCGAGGCGATCATCCCCCGCATCGTCGAGGGTCGCCTGAACGGTTACTACAAGGACGTCTGCCTCGTCGAGCAGACCTCCGTCTCGGACGACAAGAAGACCGTCGGCCAGCTGCTGAAGGAGAACGGCACCACCGTGAAGCGCTTCGTGCGGTTCGCGGCCGGCGCCTGACCGCAGCCGATCGGGACGCGGCTCGGCCGCGCCCATCTACTAGAGTGGCGTGCGCCACGGCCCCGGCCGTGGCGCACGCGCCTGTCCGGGCGCCGTCCGTGGGTGCCCACCCCCGACCATGAAGGAGAGCCCGTGCCCAGCCCCTACTCCCGCGTCCTGATCAAGCTCTCCGGTGAGGCGTTCGGCGGCGGCAAGGTCGGGGTGGATCCGGACGTCATCGCGGCCATCGCCGCCGAGATCAAGCAGGTCACCGCACTCGGGGTGGGGGTGGCGATCGTGACCGGTGGCGGCAACTTCTTCCGGGGCGCCGAGTTGCAGCAGCGCGGGATGGAGCGGCGCCGGGCCGACTACATGGGCATGCTCGGCACCGTGATGAACTGCCTGGCCCTTCAGGACTTCCTGGAGCAGGCTGGGGTTCCGACGCGCGTCCAGACCGCCATCACGATGGGCCAGGTGGCCGAGCCGTACATCCCGCTGCGAGCTCAGCGCCACCTCGAGAAGGGCCGCGTGGTGCTGTTCGGCGCCGGGTCCGGGATGCCGTTCTTCTCCACCGACACGGTGGCCGCCCAGCGCGCCCTGGAGATCGGCGCCGACGTGCTGCTGATGGCGAAGCAGGGCACCGACGGCGTGTACGACTCCGACCCCAAGCTCAACCCCGAGGCCAAGCGCTACGACAGCCTGACCTACGACGAGTTCCTGGCCCAGAACCTGAAGGTCGCGGACGCCACGGCGATCAGCCTGGCCCGGGACAACAAGCTCCCGATGGTGTTTTTCGACCTGGGGCAGCCAGGCAACATCCTCCGGGTCGTCTTGGGTGAGAAGATCGGCACCACAGTCCACGCCTGACCAGCGTCGCCGCGACAACAGAGAGGGACGTCCCGACCATGATCGAAGACATCATCAAGAGCGCCGAGCAGAAGATGGCCGGCACCGTGGAGCACACCCGCGAGGACTTCGCGGGCATCCGCACCGGGCGGGCCCACCCGGCCATGTTCAGCAAGATCATGGTCGACTACTACGGCGCCCCCACGCCGCTGCAACAACTCGCCACGTTCCAGGTCCCCGAGGCGCGCACGGTGCTGATCTCCCCGTTCGACCGCGGCGCCATGAAGGCGATCGAGAAGGCGATCCGTGACTCCGACCTCGGCGTCAACCCGGCCAACGACGGCAACGTCATCCGGCTGGTGATGCCGCAGCTGACCGAGGAGCGCCGCAGGGAGTACATCAAGGTCACCCGCCTCAAGGCAGAGGAAGGCCGTGTCGCGCTGCGCAACGTCCGTCGGCACGCGTACGACGCGATCAAGAAGCTGGAGAAGGACAAGGAGATCGGCGAGGACGACGCGAAGGCGGCCGACAAGCGGCTCGACGCCCTGACCAAGAAGTACGTCGATCTGATCGACACCGAACTGAAGCACAAGGAAGCCGAGCTTCTCGAGGTCTGATGCCCGACGAGCCGACCCCCGCCGCCCCGGCCCCGCCCGAGGCGTCCCAGCCCCGGCGGAAACGGTCCGCTGGACGGAACCTCCCCGCCGCGATCGGGGTCGGTGGTGGGTTGATCGCGCTGGTGATGGTGACGCTGGCGGCCTTCCACTGGGGGTTCATCCTCCTGGTCGCAGCGATGCTCAGCCTGGGCTGCTGGGAGGTCTACCGTGCCCTCCAGCGCATCGGCATGAACGCCGCGATCTGGCCCATCGTGCTCGGCACGATCGCGATGATCACGGGCACCTACGCGGCCGCCGGTGACCTGGCGTGGCTCGGCGTCCCGTGGCACTCGGCGCTGCTCACCTTCCTGGGCGCCACCGTGCTGGCGGCGATGATCGTGCGGATGCCGCAGGGCTATCAGGGGTTCATCAAGGACGCCGCGGCGTCCCTGTTCATCGTGGGCTACATCGCCTTGCTGGGCTCGTTCACGGCGCTGATCCTCGCCGGCGACGACGGCGCCGCGCGGATGGTCACCTTCCTGCTCTGCGTGGTCGCCGTCGACACGGGCGGGTACGTGGTCGGCGTCCTGTTCGGCAAGCATCCCCTCGCGCCGCGGATCAGTCCCAAGAAGACCTGGGAGGGCTCGGCGGGCTCGCTGCTGTTCGCGCTGGCGACCGGCGTCGCGATGAGCGTGTGGGTGCTGCGGGCCCCCTGGTACGTCGGCGTGGTGCTGGGCGCGGTCACGGTCCTGTTCGCCACCGCCGGCGACCTGATCGAATCGACCATCAAGCGGGACGTGGGCATCAAGGACATGAGCTCGATCCTCCCCGGCCACGGCGGCGTCATGGACCGGCTCGACTCGATGCTGGTGGCTGCGCCGGCCGCCTGGCTGGTCCTGTTCCTCATGGTGCCCGGCGGATGACCGACCACCGGAGCGAGGCCGAGCGCGCCGCCGCCGAGGCCGAGGAGCTCGAGCGCCATGCCCGGGCCGGCCGAGTGCGGCCCGTGGTGTTCAAGGCGCCGGCCGCCCCGGCGCCGCCCACCCACTGGGCGGACCTCAAGCCCGCCGAGCGGGTGGCGGCCGTGCTGGCGGCCGGGCTGCCGAAGTTCCGGGCCGCCCAGATCGATCGGCACTACTTCCGGTCGAACTCCGACGACCCGACGCGCTGGACCGACCTGCCGACCGCGGTGCGCACCGACATCGCGCGCGACTTCTTCCCGCGCCTGCTGACCCCGATCCGGGTGCAGACCGCGGACGCCGGGACGACGGTCAAGACGCTGTGGCGGCTGCACGACGGGCAGATGATCGAGTCGGTCCTGATGCGCTACGGCGTCCCCGGCGTCCCCGCCTCCGGCTCCGGACGCCAGCGCGCCACGCTCTGCTTCTCCTCGCAGGCCGGGTGCGGCATGGCGTGCCCGTTCTGCGCCACCGGCCAGGGGGGTCTCCGACGCAACCTGTCCACCGGCGAGATCGTCGCCCAGGTCAAGGAGGCCCAGAAGGTCGCCCGGCTGACCAACGTCGTGTTGATGGGGATGGGGGAGCCGCTGGCCAACTACAAGCGCGTCGTGCGGGCCCTGCGGCTGATGACCGGCGAGATGGGCCTGTCGGCCCGCGGCATCACGGTCTCCACGGTCGGCCTCGTGCCGCGGATGCGGGAACTCGCCGCCGAGGGGCTGCCGGTGACGCTCGCGGTCAGCCTGCACGCCCCCGACGACGAGCTGCGGGACACCCTGGTGCCGGTGAACCAGCGCTTCGGCGTCCGCGAGGTGGTCGGCGCCGCCCACGAGTACTTCCAGGCGACCGGGCGCCGCGTCTCGATCGAGTACGCGCTGATCCGCGACGTCAACGATCAGGCCGCCCGGGCCGACGCCCTGGCGGACCTGCTCGCCGGCGGCGGCCGGGGCACCGGCTGGGTGCACGTGAACCTGATCCCGCTGAACCCGACCCCGGGGTCGCGGTGGACGGCGTCCCGGCCGCGCGACGCCGACGAGTTCGTCCGGCGGCTCGAGCGGCGCCGCATCGCGGTCACGATCCGCGACACGCGCGGCCGCGAGATCGACGGCGCCTGCGGCCAGCTGGCCGCGGCGGAGCGGTCCGGCGCAGCGAGCCGCTAGCCCGGCGCGGGGGCCGCGCCCACGGCGTCCGGCAGCGTCGGGCCAAGCCGCCGGACGAGCGCCCACAGCAGCCCGGCGATGAGCACCACGAAGCCGAACTCGATCGCCGCGGCGGGCCAGCCGGCCTGGGCGGCGCTGATCACCCCCAGGTTCGCCAGGCCGTGCAGCGCGACCGCGGCCGCCCAGGCCAGCAGCTTCCGGTGGTGGACGATGCCGGCCAGGATCACCAGCGAGCAGGCGATGTGGAGCCCGATCGCTCCGACCCGTTCGACTCCCGCGAGGGCGAAGGCGTCCCAGCCGGTCTCGGTCAACGCCCGCTCGACGGCCGCCGCCTGTCCGGCCGGCAGGGCGGCGGCGATGGACGCCCACCCGCCGGTGTTGATCAGGACGGCGAGCACGATGTTGTTCACCATGGTGAGCCCGACGATCAACACCGCCTCCAGCCCGCCGTGCCCCAGCCCGAAGGCCACGCCGTCCGCCAACCGGTGGAAGGCCTTCATCAGCAGCAGCATCACGACGAGGCGTCCGGTCTCCTCGAAGAGCCCGGCGCTGAAGCTCGCGCCGGGGATCGACTGCAGCACGCTGCGGGCGGGGTCCGGGAGGCCGGGCACGACCAGCGCCATCAGCGGGAGCCGGGTCGCGACCTGGGCGACGAAGAACGCCAACGCCCCGCAGGCGAAGGCGCGGCCCACCCGCGGGTGTCGCCGGCGGACCAGCAGCAGGCCGCCCAGCGGCAGCGCGAAGCACACGACCAGCGTCACCGCCATCGCGACGATCGACGACACGGCGACCATGGCGACTCCTTCCCGGATGCCCGATGGACCCCTCCGGGTCACCCTAGGCCAGGGTGGGGCTGACGGGGTCAGGTCAGCACCGCCAGCGCCTGCTCCACGTCCTCGACCAGGTAGACGTGACCGGCCATCAGCCGGTCCCGGCTCAGGGTGGCGAGCAGCGGCCAGGCGGGCAGCACGTCGGTCCAGTAGTCGACCCCCACGAGCACCAGCGGGCGCAGATCGGCGGCGTCCCGGGCGTAGTAGTCGCGCGTGGCCGCCTGGAAGATCTCCTGCACCGTCCCCGCGGCGCCGCGCAGGAACACGATGCCGCCCCCGCACAGCGACAGCAGCACGTCCTCGCGCAGGGCGTTGTCGAAGTACTTCGCGATGTGGGTGGCGAACACGTTGGGCGGCTCGTGGCCGTAGAACCAGGTCGGGACGCCGAGCGACGGCCGGCTGCAGTTCCACCGGTCGCGGACCTCCAGCGCGGCGCGCGCCCACGGCTCGACCCCGTCGGCGAAACCGGGGGCGCGCCCCAGCGCCGCGCAGGCCGCGGCCAGGTCGTCGAGGTCGCCGGCGAGCGCGGCGCCCAGGTTCGCGGCCTCCATCGCGCCCGGGCCGCCGCCGGTGATCACGCGCCGGCCGCGTCCGGTCAGGTGCCAGGCCAGTCGCGCCGCGGCGGCGTAGTCGGCCGAGCCGCGGGCGAGCGCGTGCCCGCCCATGATCCCGACGCCCGCGGCCGGCTCGGGGGCCACCTCGGCGAGGGCGTCCCCGATCGAGTGGTCGTGCAGCGCCCGGGCCAGGCTCGCGTCGAGCCAGCGGGCGGCCGGGCTCAGCGTCCAGGCGTAGGTCGCGCCGTCGGGAGTGCCGGGGTAGCCGTCCTCGAGGCCGCGGTACAGCTCGTCGGCGGTGTAGAGGCCGGCCCGGTAGGCGTCGAAGGGCACGGCGGGCAGTCGGGGGAAGACCGAGGCCCCCCGGCGCGTGAGCACGTCGGCCAGCGCCGTCGGGAGCCGGCAGCCGAGCAGCAGGGCGTTGTGCACGTCGACCCGCACCAGGACGGCCTGCCGCTCGCTGAGATCCAGCGCCTGGAGCACGCAGCCGCGGAGACTGCCGTGCGCCGCGACGTGGGCGTCGAACTCGGCCAGAGTCTCGATCTCGGTCCGCATGCCCCTCTCCTATGCCCGGGGCGTCCGCCACGCAAGCCCCCGCGCCGGGCGGCGGCTCGCCGCCCGGCGGTCCGAGTGCGAGACTGGGCGCCGTGCGTGACGTCGTGATTCTCGGCAGTACCGGTTCGATCGGCACCCAGGCGCTCGACGTGGTCGCCCGCAACCGAGACCGCTTCCGGGTGGTCGGGCTCTCGGCCGGCGGCGGCTCCGTGGACCTGCTCATCGGCCAGATCCGCGCCTTCGGTCCCCGGGTGGTCGCCGTCGCCGACCCGGACGCCGCCGCGCGCGTCGCCGCCGCCACCGGCGCCGAGGTCTGGTCCGGCCCGGACGCCTCCGAGCGGCTCGCCGCGGTGCCGTGCGACGTGGTCCTGAACGGCATCACCGGGGCGGCGGGCCTGAAGCCGACGCTGGCGGCGCTCGGGGCCGGCGCCACGCTGGCTCTGGCCAACAAGGAGTCGCTCGTGATCGGTGGCCGCCTGGTCACGGACGCCGCGGGCCCCGGCCAGCTGGTCGCCGTGGACTCCGAGCACTCCGCGTTCGCGCAGGCGCTGCGGGCGGGATCCCGCGGCGAGGTGCGGCGGCTGATCCTCACGGCGTCCGGGGGGCCCTTCCGGGGGCGGAGCCGGGCCGACCTGGCCGACGTGACCCCCGAGCAGGCCCTGGCCCACCCCACGTGGTCCATGGGCCGGGTCGTCACGATCAACTCCTCGACGCTGATGAACAAGGGCCTCGAACTGCTCGAGGCGGCGCTGCTCTACGACGTCGACGTGGACGCCATCACGGTCGTGGTGCACCCGACCTCGGACGTGCACTCGATGGTGGAGTTCTACGACGGCGCCACGATCGCGCAGTGCAGCCCGCCCGACATGCGGCTGCCGATCGCGCTGGGCCTCGCGTGGCCCGACCGGGTCCCGGACGCCGCCCCGGCCTACGACTGGTCGGTGGCCCGCACGTGGCGCTTCGAGCCCCTGGACGATGAGGCGTTCCCGGCGGTCGAGCTGGCCCGGCGCTGCGGCCGGGCGGCCGGCACCGCCCCGGCCGTGTTCAACGCCGCCAACGAGGTGTGTGTGGACGCCTTCTGTGCCGGCGACCTGGCCTATTTGGACATCGTCGCTACCGTGGCAGCCGTGGTTGAGGAACACCTGGCGACCGCGCCGCCCGCCGCGGGGGCCCACGTGCCGGACGCTCACCTGAGCGTCGACGCCGTCCTGGCGGCGGACGCCTGGGCGCGCCAGCGCGCCGCCGAGTTGACCGCCCGTGGGGGAGCCGGGCCGGCCCGCCCGTGAACACCCTCGTCACCGTCGTCTTCGGCGTCCTCTTCTTCGCGGCCGTGATGGCCTGCGTGGCGCTGCACGAGGTCGGCCACCTGGTGCCGGCGAAGGCGTTCGGGGTCAAGGTGCCGAAGTACTTCGTCGGCTTCGGGAAGACCCTGTGGTCGACCCGGCGGGGGGAGACCGAGTACGGCGTCAAACTGGTGCCGTTGGGCGGCTTCGTGCAGTTGCTGGGCATGTATCCGCCCGGCCGTCCGGGCGGCCGCGACACCCGGCTGGGGCGCCTGGCCGACGAGGCCCGGGCGGCGGAGTGGGAGGAGATCACCCCGGCCGACCACGGCCGCCTGTTCTACGAGAAGCCGGTGTGGCAGAAGATCGTCATGATGGCGGGCGGCATCACGATGAACCTGCTCATCGCGTTCGCGCTCTTCTGGGGCGTGGCTGGCCTCTACGGCACCTACCGCACCCAGCCCACCGTGGCCGCCATTGTCGAGTGCCTGCCCGTCACGCCCCGGACCGATGGAACCTGCCTGCCGACCGATCCGCGCACCCCCGCCGCGGAGGCCGGGCTGCGGGCCGGTGACACCGTCGTCGAGTTCAACGGCGTCGCCATCACCGACTATCCGCAGCTGTCCGCCCTGATCCGCGACTCCCGCGGCGGCGAGGTGCGGTTGGTCGTCGAGCGCGACGGCGTCCGGACGCCCCTGGCGCCGACGCACACCCTGGTCACCACGGTCGCGGACCCGCTCGATCCGGGCCGGACCGTGCAGGCGGGGTGGCTGGGCGTCCGCCCCGTGATCGCGCTGACCAGGTCGGGCCCGGTGGAGGTGCTGCGCGACATGCGCGACCTGACGGGCCAGTCGGTCGTGGCCCTCGTCCAACTGCCGGTCAAGACCTGGAACGTGGCGGTCGACCTGGTGACGGGCCAACCGCGGGATGTGACCGGTCCGATCAGCGTCGTGGGTGCGAGCACGGTGGCGGGCGAGATCGCCGGTGCCGATCTGACCGTCGCCGACAAGGCGGCCTCGTTCGTCTCGCTGTTGGCCGGCGTCAACCTGTTCCTGGCCGTCTTCAACCTGGTGCCGCTGCCGCCCCTGGACGGCGGTCACATCGTGGGCGCCGTCTACGAGGGGGGGCGCCGGTCCCTGGCGCGGCTGCGCGGCAAACCCGACCCCGGACCCGCCGATACCGCGAAGATGTTGCCCGTGGCCTACGTGGTGGGCGGCCTCCTGCTCGTCATGGGGGTCGTGCTCATCGTGGCCGACATCGTGTCCCCGGTGAAGATCTTCTGAAGCGCCCGAATCGAGAAGGAAGGCCCTCATGCCCGTCAACCTCGGATTGCCCACGCCGCCCCCCAACGTCCTGGCCCCGCGGCGGCGGACCCGCCAGATCCAGGTGGGGAAGGTCGGGGTGGGCAGCGACCACCCCATCTCGGTCCAGTCGATGACCACCACGAAGACGTCCGACGTCGACGCGACCCTGCAGCAGATCGCCGAGCTCACCGCGGCGGGCTGCGATATCGTGCGGGTGGCGGTTCCGAGCCAGGACGACGCCGACGCCCTGCCGGCGATCACGCGGCGCAGTTCGATCCCGGTGATCGCCGACATCCACTTCAACCCGAAGTACGTCTTCGCGGCCATCGACGCGGGCTGCGCGGCTGTCCGGGTCAACCCGGGCAACATCAAGGAGTTCGACGACAAGGTCGCCGAGATCGCGCGCGCCGCGGCGGACGCCGGGGTCAGCCTGCGGATCGGGGTCAACGCGGGCTCGTTGGACAAGCGGCTGCTCGCCAAGTACGGGTCGCGCACCCCGGACGCCCTCGTGGAGTCGGCGCTCAACGAGGCCGCCCTGTTCGAGGAGGTCGGCTTCCGCGACTACAAGATCTCGGTCAAGCACCACGACCCGGTGATCATGGTGCAGGCCTACCGGCGGCTGGCCGCCGCGACCGACGTGCCGTTGCACCTGGGGGTCACCGAGGCGGGCCCGGCCTTCCAGGGCACCGTCAAGTCGGCCACCGCGTTCGGCATCCTGCTGGGCGAGGGGATCGGCGACACGATCCGCGTGTCGCTGTCGGCCCCGCCGGTCGAGGAGGTCAAGGTCGGGCTCAAGATCCTGGAGTCGCTGAACCTGCGGCAGCGCCAGCTCGAGATCGTCTCCTGCCCCGGCTGTGGCCGCGCCCAGGTGGACATCTGGTCGCTGGCCAACGAGGTCTCCGACGGGCTGCAGGGGCTGACGGTGCCGCTGCGGGTCGCGGTGATGGGCTGCGTCGTCAACGGCCCCGGCGAGGCGCGCGAGGCCGATCTGGGGGTGGCGTCCGGCAACGGGAAGGGGCAGATCTTCGTCCGGGGCGAGGTGGTCAAGACCGTGCCCGAGAGCGAGATCGTGGCGACCCTCATCGCGGAGGCCACGAAGATGGCCGCCGAGCTGGGGGACCTGGGCTCCGGCAAGCCCGAGATCGTCGTCACCTGATGGGCTGCCGGGTCCTCGGGCGTCCCGACCTGCCGGCGGTGCTCGCCCTGGTCGACGCCGACCCGGTGCTCAACGTGTTCGTCGCCTCCCGTCTCGACGCGGGCGTCCTGGACGCCCGATCGCCCGGTGAACTGTGGGGCTACCCCGCCGGGCAGCCCCACAGCCTGTTCCATGTCGGCGCCAATCTCGTGCCCGTCCACACGGACGCCGCCGCGCGCCGTGCGTTCGCGGCGCAGCTGGGGCCGTACCGGCCCTGCAGCGCCATCGTCGGGGTGCGGGAGGAGGCGCTGGACCTGTGGGAGGTTCTGGCGGCGTCCTGGCCCGCGGCCTTCGGGGCGGCGCGGGTCGTCCGGGAACGGCAGCCGGTGCTGGCCGCCGACCGGCTGTGTCCCGTCCCGGAGGACCCCCGGGTGCGGCCCATCACCGGCGACGACTTCGAGTCCTACTTCCGGGCGGCGGTCGCGATGTACACCGAGGAGCTGGAGGAGGACCCCGCTGCAGACGAACCCGTACGGCTACCGCCGGTACGTGCGGTCGCTGGTCGACACGGGCCGCGCCTTCGGGATCGTGGAGGCGGGCGAGGTCGTGTTCAAGGCCGACGTCGGGGCGATCGGCCACGGCGTCGCCCAGATCCAGGGGGTCTGGGTGCACCCGAGGCTGCGGGGGCGCGGGCTGGCGGCCCCGGCGATGGCCGCGGTGACCAACCGCATCGTCCGGGCCGGACGGGTGGCCTCGCTCTACGTCAACGACTTCAACGCCCCCGCCCTGGCCACCTACCGTCGCTGTGGCTACACCGAACGCGGAGTGTTCACGAGCGTCCTGTACTGAGCGCGTCGTCCGGCGCCGACCCGCGAACAGGAGCGCTGCGCGCAGCCACTACGCTGGGCCCTCGTGATCACCCGCATGTCGAGCTTGTTCGTCCGCACCCTGCGCGAGGACCCCGCGGACGCCGAGGTGCCGAGCCATCGCTGGCTCGTCCGCGCCGGCTACATCCGCCGCGCCGCCCCGGGCATCTACACCTGGCTGCCGCTGGGCCTCAAGGTGCTGGCGAAGGTGGAGCGCATCGTCCGCGAGGAGATGGACGCGATCGGCGCGCAGGAGGTTCGCTTCCCCGCGCTGCTGCCGCGCGAACCGTACGAGGCGACCAACCGGTGGACCGAGTACGGGCCGAACCTCTTCCGCCTGCAGGACCGCAAGGGCGTCGACCTGCTGCTCGGTCCCACTCATGAGGAGATGTTCACGCTCCTGGTGAAGGACCTGTTCAGCTCCTACAAGGATCTGCCGCTGAGCCTCTACCAGATCCAGACCAAGTACCGCGACGAGGCCCGACCCCGGGCCGGCCTGCTGCGCGGCCGCGAGTTCGTGATGAAGGACTCCTACTCCTTCGACGTGGACGACGCCGGCCTCCAGGCGTCCTACGACGCCCACCGGCGCGCCTACATCGCGATCTTCGATCGGCTGGGCCTCGACTACGTGATCGTCAAGGCGACGTCCGGCGCGATGGGCGGGTCGGCGTCCGAGGAGTTCCTCGTCCTGGCCGAGAACGGCGAGGACACCTTCGTGCGCAGCCCGGGCGGCTACGCCGCCAACGTGGAGGCCGTGACGACGCCCGCCCCGGCCCCGGTGCCCTTCGCGGACGCCCCCGCGCCCCGGCCGCTGCCGTCCCCCGGCGACACGACCATCGACCTGCTGGTGGTCCGGCTGAACGCCGAGCTGCCGCGCGCCGACCGACCCTGGACCGGCGCGGACACCCTGAAGAACGTCGTGTTCATGCTCATCCGGCCCGACGGGACGCGCGAGCCGCTGGTCATCGGGCTGCCCGGCGACCGGGACGTCGACCCCAAGCGCCTGGACGCCGCGGTCGCGCCCGCCGAGGTCGCCCCGTTCGAGGCGGAGGACTTCGAGCGCTTCCCGGCCCTCGTCAAGGGGTACATCGGCCCGCAGGTCCTGGGGGCCTCCTCGCCGTCCCGGATCCGCTACGTCGTCGACCCGCGGGTCGTCACCGGCACCCGGTGGGTGACCGGCGCCAACGAGGTCGACCTGCACGTCGTCGACCTGGTGGCCGGCCGCGACTTCACCCCCGACGGCGTCCTCGACGTCGCCGAGGTGCGCGAGGGCGATCCGGCGCCGGACGGGTCCGGGCCGCTCACGCTGGCCCGCGGCATCGAGATGGGGCACATCTTCCAGCTCGGCCGCAAGTACGCCGAGGCGCTCGGCCTCAAGGTGCTGGACGCCAACGGCAAGCTGGTCACCGTCACGATGGGTTCGTACGGCGTCGGGGTCTCCCGGGCCGTGGCCGCCGTCGCCGAGAACACCTGCGACGACAAGGGCCTCGCCTGGCCGCGGGCCCTGGCCCCGTTCGACGTCCACGTCCTGGCGACCGGCAAGGACGCCGCGGCGCTGGCCGCCGCCGAGGACCTGGCCGCCGAGCTGGCGCGGCACGGCATCGAGGTGCTGCTCGACGATCGGAAGGCCTCCCCGGGGGTGAAGTTCACCGATGCCGAGCTGCTCGGCATGCCGACGTCGGTCGTGTTCGGCCGCCGGCTCGCCGACGGCATGGTGGAGGTGCGCGACCGGGCGTCCGGCGACCGGGTCGAGGTGCCGGTGGCGGAGGTCGCCGCCCACCTCGTGGCGCTGGTCCGCGGCAGCTGAGAGCCGGGGCGGCGTGGGCGGGGTCGAGTGGCCGCTGCTCACGATCGTGGCCCTCGTGGCCGCCGCCTTCGCGGCGGGTTGGATCGACTCGATCGTGGGTGGCGGGGGGTTGATCCAGCTGCCCGCGCTGCTGATCGGGCTGCCCGACCAGACGCCGGTGCCGACCGTGGCCGGCACCAACAAGGTGGCCTCCGCGATGGGCACGGCGGTGGCGTCCGTCACCTACCTGCGCCGAATCGCCATCGACTGGTGGGGCCTGCTGCCCCTGGTGGCGGGCTCGGCCCTCGGCTCCGCCCTGGGGGCGCAGCTCACCCACCTGATCGACCGGCGCGCGTTCACGCCGCTGGTGCTGGGGGCGATCGTGCTGGTGGGTTGGCACACGTGGCGGCGTCCGGCGCTGGGGCTGCACGCTCACCCGAGGCACCCCGGACGCCGCGGCTACCTCCGCCTCGCCGGGATCGGCGTCGCGGTGGGTGTCTGGGACGGCTTCATCGGCCCGGGGACGGGGACGTTCTTCCTCATCCTGCTGGTGGCCGTGATGGGGTTCGACTTCCTGCGGGCCACGACGCTGGCCAAGGTCGCGAATCTGACCACGAACCTGGCCGCGATCGTGGTCTTCGGGGTGTCGGGCAGCATCCTGTGGGGGCTGGCGCTGGTGATGGGGGCGGCGAACCTGCTGGGCGGGCTGCTGGGTTCCCGAACGGCCCTGCGCAACGGCAACGCGTTCGTCCGCCGGGTCTTCCTGATCGTGATCGCTGGGCTGGGGCTCAAGCTGGCCTGGGACACCGCGACGATGGTCGCGGGCGGCTGAGCCGGGGGCCTCAGGGGCTCGCGTGCGCGAGCCGGTCGGTGAAGGCGCCCAGGGAGGCCATCTTGCCGGCGGGTTCGGCGACGGTCAGGACGCCGTCGTTCAGCAGGGCGTAGCAGACGTTCATCTGTCGGCCGTCGACGCTGCCGACCCCGCACATGGCCCCGGCCACCGCCTGCGGATCGCGGAGGCGGGCGACCCCGACCGGGAAGAGGACCGCCGCCTCCTCGGTGGCGGCGAGCGTGACCGCCACATAGTCGTCGGCCTCCCGGCCCTTGTAGACGTAGGCGTGCACGGTGGCCGGCTTCGCGGCCACGGTCGTCTGCCGCGGGTTCGTGCCGTTGTCGGCGCGGGGCCGGCCGCCCAGCTTCTGGGGCAGGGCCGCGAGCACCTCCGCGACCGTCTTGCCGGACGGCTGCAGGTTGAGGCTGGGCAGGACGGGCCCGGTGACCGTCGACGGCGGCGAGGCGCTCGGGCCGCTGGCCGGCGTGGCGGCGCAGGCCGTGAGCGCGAGCAGCGACGACAGCGCGAGCGCGCCGAGCGTTCCGGGTCGAGTCACGCCTCCTCCTTCAGGGGTGCGGCCGAGGTGCTGTGGACCAGCGTCCCACACCCCGGCCGGGGGTGGGTTGGGGCCCAGCTATGCTGGTCCGAACAACTACGGACGACAACAGGACCCGCGGGAGGACGCCATGAGAACCCAGGACGTGCGCGCGGTGGTGACCCCCGTGGTCGAGGCACTCGGCCTCGAGGTGGACCGGCTGGAAGTCGCGGCGGCCGGGCGGCGGAGCGTCCTGCGGATCTACCTCGACGGCGACGGTCCGGCCGGCCGGGGCCCGACCCTGGACGACATCGCGGAGGCGACGCGCGCCGTCTCGCGAGCCCTGGACGAGAGCGACGTGACCGGAGCGGCGCCCTACCTGCTGGAGGTGTCCAGCCGGGGGGTTTCGCGACCGCTGACCGAACCCAAGCACTTCCGGCGCAACACCGGACGGCTCGTCGCCCTCACCCTCGCCGACGGCGGACGGACGGAGGGCCGCGTTCTGGGGGCGGACGCCGACGGCGTCCGACTCGGGGTCGGCGGCGCCGAGCGGACCGTGCCGTACCCGGCGATCGAGAAGGCGATCGTCCAGGTCGAGCTGAACCGGCTCCCGGACGAGGGGGACACCGACGCCCTGGTCGGCGTCGACGACGAGGAGGAGTGACATGGACATCGACATGGCGGCCTTGCGGGCGCTCGAACGGGACAAGGAGATCCCGTTCGAGGTGCTGGTGAAGGCGCTGGAGGAGGCGATCCTCAACGCGTACGCCAAGACCGCGGCACCGGCGAAGGGTGCCCGCGTGTCGCTGGACCGGAAGACGGGCCGGGTCTCGGTGCTGGCCCCCGAGCTCGACGAGGACGGCAACGTCATCGGCGAGTACGAGGACACCCCCGAGGGCTTCGGCCGGGTGGCCGCGACCACGGCGCGGCAGGTCATCTTCCAACGGCTGCGGGAGGCGGAGGACGAGCAGAAGTTCGGCCACTTCGCGGCGAAGGAGGGCGACATCCTGACCGGGGTCATCCAGCAGGACCGCGACAGCCGCACGGTGCGCGTCGACCTCGGGCCCGTGGAGGCGATCATGCCGCTCGCCGAGCAGGTGCCCAACGAGCAGTACCCCCACGGCCGGCGGCTGCGGGTCTACGTGGTGTCGGTGCGTCGCGAGCCCCACGGCCCGCAGGTCGTGGTGTCGCGCACGCACCCGAACCTCGTGCAGCGGCTCTTCCGCCTGGAGGTGCCGGAGATCGAGTCCGGGGTCGTCGAGATCAAGGCGGTGGCGCGCGAGGCGGGGCACCGCACCAAGATCGCCGTCGTCAGCCACGACCGCAACGTGTCCGCGAAGGGGGCCTGCATCGGGCCGATGGGCCAGCGGGTGCGGGCGGTCATGAACGAGTTGAACGGCGAGAAGATCGACATCATCGACTGGTCCGAGGACGGCGCCACCTTCGTGAAGGAGGCCCTGTCGCCGGCCAAGGTCACCTCGGTCACGGTGACCGACCAGTTCGCCAAGGCGGCCCGGGTCATCGTGCCCGACTACCAACTGTCGCTGGCGATCGGCCGGGAGGGGCAGAACGCCCGGCTCGCCGCCCGGCTCACGGGCTGGCGCATCGACATCCGCCCGGACACGGCGGAGGCCTGAACCAGGACCCGACAGGGGCCGGCCCGCGTCGCGGGTCGGCCCCTGCCGGGTCGCCTCAGCGGATCAGCGGCGGCCGCCGTAGCCGATGACCCCGGCCTCGGCGGCCTTCTTGACGGCGTCCGCCTCGGCCTGGGTGAGGGTGCCCTCGGTGACGGCCTTCTGGAGGCGCTCGTCGAACGCGGCCTTGCGGCCCGCGTCGGCGTCCGCCCGGATGGCGTCGAGCGCCTCGGTGACCTTGGCCTTGTCGACGCCCAGTTCGGTGGCGAGCGCCTCGGCGAAGGCGTCCTGCCGCTCGGCCGGGTCGGGGCGGGTGGTGGGCTTCTCGGTGGGCCGCAGGGACGCGCGCACGGTGTCGATCGCCTTGGCGACGGTGTCGGTCTCCAAGCCGAGCTTGTCGGCCAACTGCTCGGCCAGCCGGCCCTCGGGGGCGGCGTGGCGGGCGCCCATGCGGCCGTGCCCACCGGGCATCCCGGCCTGGGCGGTGGTGCCGGCGCTGGGCTGGGTGGTGGGGGACGCCGTCGCGTCCGCCTGGGCGAGCGTCGCCACGCCGATGGCACCGGCGAGGCCGATCGCGGCGGTGCCGGCGGCGACGGCGATGCGGTGACTGGTCTTCATGCTGGGTTCCTTCCTCGGAGGGGCTCCGTCCTCAACGGTACGGTCCCGTTCCTGGCAGGACCCTGTGCCGAACCTGTGAGTTGCGTCCGGACGCGAACCGGCGCCCACCCCGGGCGGGGCGGGCGCCGACTGCGTGCGAGCGTCAGTGGGCGATGGCCTTGCCGGCACCCGCCCCCGTCATGGAGCGCACCTCCATCTCCTTGGCGAGTTCGCTGTCGCCCTGGTCGGAACTGGTGATGGTGCCGATGAAGCCCGCGAGGAAGGCCAGCGGGATGCTGACCAGCGCCGGGTTGTCCAGCGGGAACCAGGCGAAGTTCACGCCCTCGCCCAGCATCGCGCTCTTGGAGCCGGAGATGGCCGGGGAGAACAGGATGAGGAGGACCGAGCTGAGCAGGCCGGTGTAGATGCTCCACACCGAGCCGCGGGTGGTGAACCGGGGCCAGTACAGGGTGTAGAGGATCGACGGCAGGTTGGCGGAGGCCGCCACCGCGAAGGCCAGCGAGATCAGGAAGGCGATGTTCTGCCCGTTGGCGACGATGCCGCCGACGATGGCCAGGACGCCGATGACGACCGACGTGATCCGGGCGACTCGGACCTCCTCCTCCGGGTCGGCGTTGCCGTTCTTGAGGATGGAGTTGTACACGTCGTGCGCGAACGACGCGGACGCCGTGATCGTCAGGCCGGCGACGACGGCCAGGATCGTGGCGAACGCGACCCCGGAGATCACGCCCATGAACACCTCTCCGCCGAGGACGAGTGCCAGCAGCGGGGCCGCCGCGTTCGCCCCGCCCGGGGCGGACATGATCGTCTTCTGGCCGACGAGCTCGGCGGCGCCCATGCCCAGGACCAGGGTGAGCAGGAAGAAGGCGCCGACCAGGATGATCGCCCACACGGCCGAGCGGCGGGCTTCCTTGGCGGTGGGCACCGTGTAGAAGCGCATCAGCACGTGGGGCAGGCCGGAGGGTCCCGCGATGAGCGCCAGCGACAGCGACAGGAACGACAGTTTCGTCCAGTCGGTGGCGCCGTACTTCATCATCGGCGACAGCAGGTCCTTGCCGAGCCCCGTCTCCTTGTCCAGACCGGCGGCCTGCGCGGTGATCAACAGCTCGTTGAGGTTGAAGCCGTGCCTGCCCATCACGAGCGCCGCCATGATCGCGGCCCCCGACAGCAGCAGGACGGCCTTGATCATCTGCACCCAGGTGGTGCCCTTCATCCCGCCGACGAGCACGTAGACGATCATGAGGACGCCGACCAGCGCGATCACCAGCGCCTGGTAGGCCTTGTCGGTCACGCCCAGCAGCAGCGCCACCAGGCCGCCGGCGCCCGCCATCTGGGCGAGCAGGTAGACGAACGAGATGACCAGCGTCGACGTCGCGGCGGCGGTGCGCACCGGCTTCTGCTGCATGCGGAAGCTCAGCACGTCGGCCATCGTGTACTTGCCGGTGTTGCGCATGGGCTCGGCCACCAGGTAGAGCGCCAGCAGCAACGCGACGAAGAAGCCGATCGAGTACAGCAGGCCGTCGTAGCCGGAGATCGCGATGGCGCCGGTCACGCCGAGGAACGCCGCGGCCGACAGGTAGTCGCCCGTGATGGCGAGTCCGTTCTGGCGGCCCGAGAACGCGGCGCCGCCGGTGTAGAAGTCGGACGCCTTCTGCTTCTGCCGCGTGACCGCGATCACGATGCCCATCGTCGCCACGACGAAGAGGGCGAAGACCGCCATGTTGATCTGCGGGTTGCCGTAGGTCTGGAGCGGGCTCATGCGACGGTCCCCTTCTCGAGGCGGGCGCGCAGCGCGGCCGCGGCGGCGTCCAGGCGGTTGTTGGCGAAGCGGACGTACAACGCCGTCCAGATCCACACGACCGCGAACTGGGCGAGGCCGAGCGCGATGCCGACGTTGATGCCCGCCATGCCGAACAGGGGCTGCTTCATCACCGGCACGGCGTAGATGGAGAGGACCACGTAGGTGAAGTAGGACGCCAGCGCGGCGATCGTCATGGGGAAGGCGAACGTGCGGAACGTGCGGCGGAGGTGGGCGTACTCCGGCGTGGCGTGCACGGCCACGAAGTCGGAGGTGCTGGGCTCCGGGTGCGGCTTGTCGAGGTGGACTAGTTCGGGCAGGGGCCAGTGGTCAGCGGGGAGGTGGAACTCGGTGCTGTCCTCGGCGTAGCCGTCGCCCGGGTGGTAGGGCGTGGCGGATGGTTCGCGGTGCTGCGTCATGGTGGCGCTCCTTGCGGCCGGTGGGTGGGCTCCCGGTGCCTGGGGCGGCTCGAAGCGACGAGGCCGTCCGGGTCGACCGGGTGGCTGGACCCTATGTATCTTGATATCGAGAGATTCTCGCCGTTCCGCAGGGCGGAACCGCGAATTGCGGCGAGGGTCTACGATCCCCTCTGTGCCAGAGCGGACGTGTGTGGCCTGTCGGGGGCGGGCCGGGCAGGACGAGTTGTTCCGCTTCGTGTTCGCGTCCGGGGAGTACCGGTGGGACCGGACCCGTCGGGCGCCCGGCCGCGGCGCCTACCTGCACGCGTCCTGTCTCGACGATGCGCGGGCCCGGCGCGCGCTGCCCCGGGCGCTGCGGGCGGCCGGGTCCCGGCCCGGCCAACTGGAAGCCGCGCTCGCGGAGGCCCGAGACTGGGCCCTCGGGGGCGTGCCCGCTTAGGCGTTTCGGCCCCGGACGCTCTAAACTGGTTGCTGCGCTTCGCGCGTCCGTGCGCGAACACAACCAGGAAAGTGAGCGAAGGCTCATGACCACTCGATGAGTATCCAGAAATGAGCACCAACTAACTGGTCCGCGCGCACGGAACGCGGGCCTGAAGGAGAGTAGTGGCCAAGGTCCGCGTCTATGAGCTCGCCAAGGAGCTCGGACTCGAAAGCAAAGATCTCCTCGCCCAACTGAAAGACATGGGCGAGTTCGTCCGCTCGGCGTCGTCGACGATCGAGCCCCCCGTCGTGCGGCGCATCACCGAGAAGCTGAAGTCGGGCGGCGCCTCCGCGGCGCCCGCCAAGCCCGCGCCGCCGGCTGCCCGTCCCGGGACGCCCGGGCCGCGGCGCCCCGTCCCGGCTCC
>JAAYTZ010000080.1 GCA_012517965.1 Propionibacterium sp.
ACGGCGGTACGCTTCACGGCGAAAGTGCTTCCTTGCGCGGGACTTCTACGACTTCGACACTCGTATTATCCCAAGCCGGAAGCACTTTCGCTGTTCAAAACCCCGGATCAACAGCCCCCGTCATGAAAGCACGAGGCTAGAGGAGGCGCTGGATCGCGGTGAGGCCGAGCCCTACTTCCTTGGCTCCCTGGTGTTGGTCAGACGAGCCGACTCGACCTTTGAGGTGATCGACGGGCAGCAGCGACTCACGACTCTCACGATCCTGTTCGCTGTCCTCCGCGACCTCGCAGACGAAGAGATCGCCGCGGAGTTGAGTGAACTGGTGCTTGAGCCCGGCAAGAGACTGGCCGGGATCGCCGCCAAGCCACGCCTCGCCTTGCGGGCTCAGGACGCCCAGTTCTTCCGCAAGCATGTGCAGGTACCTGGGGGCATCGACGCCCTGATGGAGGTGACCGACGCTGGGGCCGCCAACGAGTCCCAGCGAGCCATCCGGAACAACGCCGCCGCCCTGCACCGGCGGCTACAGGACTGGGACGAGGAACGACGTAACCGCCTCGGTGCGCTGCTGACCACCAAGACCTTCCTCGTGGTGGTGAGCACGGGCGACCTCAGCAGCGCGTACCGGATCTTCAGCGTGATGAACGCGCGCGGCCTCGACCTGGCACCAACGGACATCTTCAAGTCGAAGGTGATCGGCGAACTCAAGGAGCGTCCCGAGTACGCGAAACGCTGGGAGGACGCCGAGGAGGCCCTCGGCAGCGAAGCCTTCACTGACCTGTTCCGCGACATCAGGACTGTGGAGAGCGGCGAACGGGCCCGTTTGGAACTGTTGAAGGAATTTCCCGCCCAGGTCCTGAACGCCTACACCGAGAACCATCGTGAAGCCGCCTTCGTCGACGAGATTCTGTTGCCCTACGCCAAGGCGTTCGAGTCCACCATTACGAGCATCGTCAGCGGTAGCCTCCCGTGGGCTTCCATCAACCAATCCTTGGCCCGACTGGCACTCATCGACAACAAGGACTGGCGTCCCGCCGCGCTGTGGGCCTTGGTCCACCACCCCGACGACGTCGACTTCCTCACCGGTTTCCTGACCCGTCTGGAGCGTCTGGCGGCCAGCTTCCTGCTCCGCGGGGAGTACAGCACGCCGCGCATCGCCAGGTACCTGGATGTCCTGAGGGCACTCAAGGCGGGTGAGGGCCTGGACGCGCCTGCCCTCGACCTCACGCCGGAGGAGCGAGCACTGACCGTGGATGCGCTGAACGGGGAGATCTACCAGTTGCAGTCTCGCCGGGCGCGTTACGTGATGCTGCGGCTCGACGAGATCCTCGCCCGCGGCTCGGGCGTCACCTACGCCCACGGCCTCATCACGCTGGAGCACGTGTTGCCCCAGAACCCGCCCGAGGGTAGCGAGTGGCGGGCCAAGTTCAGCGACGAGGAGCGCGCCTTCTGGACCCACCGCTTGGGCAACCTGCTCCTGCTCAACCGGCGCAAGAACAGCCAAGCCAGCAACTTGGCCTTCGCCACCAAGAAGTCCAGCTACTTCAAACCTGAGGCGGGGATCGCGCCCTTCGCTGTTACGGTGCAAGTGCCCAACCATGACGAGTGGACCCCCGAGGTGGTCGAACGGCGACAACGTGAGAATGTCGCTTTGCTGACCGACGAGTGGAAGTTGAACTGACATGGCGATTAGCAACCGCGACCGGATCGACGGGATGTTCCAGGTGATCGCGCCGGCGTTGGATGACTTCATTGCCTCGGTGATCGGGCAGGGTGATCCGGCATTGGGGGCGGCGTGGATCAAGTTGGTGCAGGCCAAGGACTCCAAGAATGGCGCCAATCCTGGCAAGGCGTACGACCCGCTCGACCCGCAGCTCCAGTTCAGGATGTTGACCGAGCGCAACATCACCAGCGGCTTTCAGCCGGGGTGGTACCCGTTCGACGACTCTTTGGGTCGCGCGGGCGACACGTTCGCCAGCGAACTGCGGGAGGTGCGCAACACGTGGGCGCACAACGGCACCTTCAGTGACGATGATGCCTATCGCGCCTTGGACACGGGCGAACGGCTCCTCAAGCTGATCGGCGCAGCCGGGGAGGCCGACCAGGTGCGGACCATCCGGTTGAACCTGCGGCGGGTGACAGCAGACAAGGCCGACAAGCAGGTGCTGAAGGCTGCCGTCGACAACCCCGAAGCCTCGGGCCTGCGGCCGTGGCGGGACGTGCTGCCCCCGCACCACGATGTCGCGACCGGCAACTTCCATGCGTCGGAGTTCGCTGCCGACCTGTACAAGGTTGCCAGCGGCGGCGAGGTCGATTCCGACTACGCGAACCCGGTGGAGTTCTTCCAGCGCACCTACTTGACCGAGGGCCTGCGCGATCTGATCGGGCGGGCGGTTCGCCGCCTGGCCGGGGATGCGAACGCCGCCCCGGTGGTGAACCTGCAGACCAACTTCGGTGGCGGCAAGACCCACTCCATGCTCGCGTTGTGGCACGTCGCCGCGGGCCGGCCGGTGGGCGACTTCCCGCAGGACACCCAGGAGCTGCTGCTCGCCAGCGGCTACACCGGCGCCCCGGCGAACCGGGTCGCACTGGTAGGCAACCACCTCAGCCCCTCGGGCATCGAGAAGCCCGACGGCACGAGGGTCAACACGCTGTGGGGCGAACTGGCCTGGCAGCTGGGCGGTCCCGGCGCGTACGCGATCGTGGCTCAGTCCGACCACGACCGGACGCCTCCCGGCCAGGCTCTGCACCAACTGTTGTCCACGTACGCGCCGGCGGTGATCCTGATCGACGAGTGGGTGGCCTACGCCCGCTCGCTGGTCGGCCGCGACGACTTGGCTGGTGGGACGTTCGATGACCAGTTCACCTTCGCCCAAGCGTTGACCGAGGCCGCGAAGGGAACTCCCGGGGTCCTGCTGGCGATCTCGATCCCCGCCTCCGAGACGGGCGACGCCGCCTCGATCGCGGCCGGCAGCGCCGAGGAGGTCGGCGGCGCCAACGGCCTCGCCGCCCTGAAGCGGCTCCAGAACGTCGTGCGGCGCGTGGCGGACCAGTGGCGTCCGGCGTCCGCGGATGAGGCCTACCACATCGTGAAGCAGCGGCTGTTCACCCAGCCGGACGCGGCAGCCTTGGCGGCGATCAACGCGACGGCACGGGGGTTTGTGGACCTGTATCGCAAGTACCCCGGCGACTTCCCTCGCGAGTCGCGCGAGGTGGCCTACGAGGAGCGGATCCGGCAGACCTATCCGATCCACCCGGAACTGTTCGACACCCTCTACGAGCAGTGGTCCTCGCTCGAGCGGTTCCAGCGCACCCGCGGTGTCCTGCGGCTCATGTCGACGGTCATCCACGCCCTGTGGGTCGGTGAGGACGCCTCGCCGCTGATCATGCCCGGGTCGATCCCGCTGGCAACGTCGAGTGTGAACAGTGAGTTGACCCAGTACCTGCAGGACTCGTGGAAGGCGATCATCGACGCCGACGTCGACGGCCCGAACTCCGAGCCGGTGCGCATCGACAAGGCCAAGCCAGTGTTGGGACAGCGGGCGTTGACGAAGCGGTTGGCGCGGACGGTGTTCTTCGGGGCGGCGCCGACGATCGCGCCGGGGGCGTCCAGCAAGGGCATTGCCACCCAACGGGTGTTCCTGGGCACCGCCGTGCCGGGCGACGTTCCGGGCAACTTCCATTCCGCCCTCACCCAGCTGCAGGACCGGGCCACCTACTTCTACTCGGGGTCGGGTAAGTACTGGTACGACCTGCAGGCCAACATCACCCGCACCGCCAAGGACCGGGCCGAACGCCTCCATCCCGAGGACGTGTGGGCCGAGGTGATCCGCCGGCTGCAGGGCCAAGCCCGGCAGCGGGGCCAGTTCGCCGGCGTCCACATCGCCCCGGACACCAACGGCGACCTCCCTGATCTCGAGGAAGCCCGCCTGGTGATCCTGCACCCCAAGGTCTCGCACAAGCGCGGCACCGAGTCCGCGGCCAAGCAGTTCGCCCACGCCGCCACCGAACGCCGCGGCACCGCCAACCGCACCCACCGCAATACGCTGGTGTACCTGGCCGCCGACGAAGCGCGCTTGGAAGAGCTGGACGCCGCCACCCGCGACTACCTCGGCTGGAAGCACGTTCTGGCCAACGAGGCCGACCTCGACCTGACCCAGAACCAGAAGAACCAAGCAACGCAGCGGCAGGCGCAGGCGGACTCGACGGTGGCGGCCCGGTTGCTGCAGACCTTCACGTGGGCGTTGGTGCCGGCGCAACCCGATCCGGGGGCGCCGTTCGTGCTGCGCGAGGTGAAGGTGGAGGGTCAGGCGGAGTCGCTGGCCGAGCGGGTGTCGAAGCGGCTCGGCAACGACGGGGACCTGTCCGTGCGGCAGGCGGCCGCCACCATCCGGTTGGCGCTGAACAAGGTGCCGCAAATCTGGAAGGACGGCCACGTCTCGTTGGGGGCCCTTTGGGGGCTGTACACCCAGTACCCGTACCTGCCCCGCCTGCGGGACCGGACCGTGCTGGAGGAGGGGATCCTCGATCAGCCCTTGTTGTGGTCCCACGACGCCTTCGCCCTGGCCACCGGCTGGGACGAAACGACGGGACGCTACATCGGGCTGTGGACCCGAGACGACAACGCCGCCCCACCCGCCCCGACAGATTCGCTGCTGATCGTGCGACCCGACGTGGCCCTGGCCCAGATCAAAGCCACCGAGCCCCCAACTCCGCGCGGGATCACCTCAGGGGACACGGCGGAGACTGAGCCCGTCGCGCCCCCCGTCGAGCCCCGCCGAGCGGTGGACTTCGTCTATCCCGCCGTCAAGACCCGGTTCTTCGGAGTGAAGACGCTCAACTCGGACAAGATCGCCCTCGACTTCAAGAACATCGCCGAGGAGATCCTGGCCCACCTGAGGAACGGAGACACCAACCTCGCCGTCCGCATCGAGATCGAAGCCACCGCTGCCGGCGGGTTCGACGAAGCCAAGATCCGCACCGTGTCCGAGAACGCCAAGACGCTGAAGTTCGACCAAGCGGGGTTTGAGGACAGCTGACCGCAGAGCCTGAGGCAGGTTGTCGGAATAGCCCGGTAGTCGAGTCGAAATCGGGGGAGACACGTGGTGAGGAAGGTCGACCGCACAGAGGCCGAGCAGATCATGCGGGCAGCGGGCTGCATCCCGCTGGTGCCATATCCAGGGTCCGGAGTCCCCTGGCCGTGCCTCCATGAGCCCTGCGGAAGAGAGATCGCGCCGCTCTACAGCAACGTTCGAAAACGAGGTCGGGCATGCCGGGCTTGCGCTGGAGACGCCCGAGGGATGGCCAGGAAGCTCCAGCATGCAGACGAAGCAGTGGAGCTGATGCGCGCCGCCGGCTTCGAGCCACTGGAGCCCTACCCTGGCAGCGACAGGCCATGGCGGTGCGTCCACGAACCGTGCGGGGAAGTGCGGACCCCCACACTCAACACCATCCGAGCTAACGGCACAGCGTGTCGTCCTTGCTCGAATCTGGTCGCTGGCCGTGCCAACTGGACAGTCGAGGCTGCCGAACGCGTCTTCCTCGAGGCCGGGCTGGAACCGCTGGAACCATGGCCTGGATCGTCCTCGCTGGCGTGGAGGGCACGTCACTCGGCCTGCGGGCGAGTCGTTTCGCCAAGGCTGGGAAACATCGCCGCGGGCCAGGGCCCCTGCCGCGAGTGTGGCCAGGACGCGACCCACGTAGCGTTGCGCAACGACCATGATGAGGCCGTGGCCGTGATGCGCGCCGCCGGGCTGGAACCGTTGGAAGCGTTTCCAGGGGTCGGCCATCCGTGGCGTTGTCAGCACGAGCCGTGCGGCGCTGAAGTCAGTCCGACATTCAACAACATCAAGCGAGGCCAGGGCGGTTGCCTGCAATGCGCAGCGCGCGCCGCCGCCGTGCGGCTGCTGATGCCCGAGGAGGATGCCCGTTCCATCATGGCTGGCCAGGGCCTGGAGCCACTTGAGCCGTACCCGGGAAGCGGTAAGCCCTGGCAGTGTCGGCACTCGTGCGGCAAGATCGTCACCCCAACGCTCACCAATGTCAGCCTTGGCAAGGGCGTCTGCAGGTACTGCAACAGCGCCTTCCCCTACGACGGCCCAGCCATGCTCTACCTCGTCGTCGATCGCGACGCCGTCAAGATCGGCTGTTGCAGTCGGCACGGCCGCCGCCTAGACGAACATCGGCGGTTCGGGTGGGAGCTGGCTTGGAGCGTTGACTGCCCGACCGGCGACGAGGCCTACAACCTTGAACAGGCAGTGATCGCCTGGTGGCGCGACGACCTTGGACTGCAGCCGGCCCGAGACTCAGTCGACATGCCGCAGTTCGGCTACACCGAGACTGCCGCCTGGGTTGAGATGAGCCCTGAGCAGGTTCTAGACAAGGTCCGCGAGCTCGCTGATGAGTCCGGGTTGCCGGCCATCACGGTTCGATCGACGGAGTTCCTCACGACTCGGCCCAGCGTCCCGGCGAGTCACCTCGGCGTGAGAGCCCGAGCCCGACAGTCGTTGCCAAGGCAGGACGCGCTTGAGTTCTGAACCGCCGTGTTGCTCTGGGTCGACTGCTCGAATGGGCACATTGAGGGCGGTGGCGGTGGCCGATCCGTCAAGTTGACGGAACCACGAACGCCGCCAGCGCGGCATCAGGTACGACAGAACGATGAAGACTCCGATGATGATCGGCGACGGCCAGCGTCCGGCCTGGGTTTCGAGGAGGACGGCGATGGTGCCGACGACGAACCGGGTCCGCCAGGCGAACTGGACCAGCGGGAGGCAGGCGAGGCGGCGTCCGATCGCGTAGGCGACGCCGCGGATGAGGTCCCAGGGGATGGTCCACACGGTGATGAGCAGGTCGTACCGCGTGTGGCCGTGGTGGAGGCGTCCGAGGCCGTCGGCGATCAGGGCGGCGACCTGGCGGGCGGTGATCTGGTTGGTGCGGTAGGCGTCCACGACGTCGCGGCGCAGCAGGATGTGGCGGCGTCCGGCGGTGCCGACGGGTGGACCGGAGGTGACGATCCGGAGACGGACGCCGTCGGCGTCCAGACCGTGGGTGGCGAGCCGCCAGGCGACCGCCAGCCGGGGTGCTTCGGTGGTAGTGGCGCGGCGGGCCCGGTAGAGGAGCAGGACGGTGAGGTCCTCGCCGTGGCCGGCGGCGAGCACCGCGGCCACGGCCAGGCCGGCGACGGTGACGCCGAACCCGACCACCGGCGGCAGGGCGGCGATGATGACCAGCCACAGCAGGCTGGCGATGGCGACGTCGGGGAGGACGACGGCGGCCTTGAGCAGCAGGCTGTTCGGGGCGGGTCGGGGTCGGCGGGCCGCGATCGGGTCGGTCATTGCGGGTCGTCCGGGTCGTCGAACAGCGAGGGGTGTGGGTCGTCGGTGCGGTAGCCCTGCTCGGCGATCGCCGCTTGGGCGTCCTCGAGGAGTTGGCCGAGGTCGGCGGCCTTGCGGGCGGCCCGGGTGAGCAGGGTGATGGCGTCCGAGACGGAGTCGGCGGGGTCGGCGCGGTGGTCGTACACGTCGTAGGTCGTCAGCGAGGCTTGGAGGCCGCGGCACAGTTGCTCGAGCGCCTGGGGGAGGAGTTTGCCGACGCCTTTGAGGTCGCCGAGGATCCGATAGACGGTTGGGGCCGGGATCGGGCCGTGGCCGGTGAGATGGTTGATCGCGCGGACCGCTTCGTGGGCGACCTCGGGCCAGCCGGCGACCTGTTCTCCCTGGTCGGTGTGGCCAACCAGCGTGCGTCCGCCGTAGAGCAGGTTCTCGACGTGGACGGTGGTGGTCATGGCCGCGCCTGCCCGGTGGCGGCCAGTTCGGCGAGGCGGGTGGCTTCTTTGAGGGTGGTTTCGCCGGCGGTCCAGGTGACGACGTCGGGCAGGGTGAGTCCTTCGGCGAGCATCGCCTGGATGGCGGCGCCGGCGCGGTGTTCGAGGGCATCGCGTTCGCGGAGGGCGACGATCAGGGTGATCGCGGCGGCGTCCAGACGCTTGTCGCGTTCGGCGGTCTGGGCGCGGCGCTTGGCCTGGGCGGCGATCGCGGCCTGCCGGGCGGCGCGCCGGATCGACTGCCCGTTGGTGGTGGTGTCCGTCATGGGGGCCGGTCCCTTCTGGTGGTGAGTCCTCTCACCCTCCAGAAGTGATCCGGGGGCGCGTCCACGGACAACCAGCGCCCAGGAATCGGTTCGCCCCTGGCTGAGAGGCGTACGCGACCCGGCGCGACCCGTCGCCTTGCCCGGCGCGATAAGATCGCCTTATGAGTCTGGTGGTCGAGTACCAGCAAGCGCGCCGACAAGAAGACCTGGCGCGTTTGCGCCGCGCGCTGGCGTTGCGTGCCCTGACCGTCACGGGAGCCAGCCAACGCGAAGTCGCG
>JAAYTZ010000081.1 GCA_012517965.1 Propionibacterium sp.
CACCCCCGAACCCACCAGCTACGAGATCGAGAAACTGCTCGCCCGCGCCGACGCCTGGCACGACAGCAACACCACCCCGCAACGCCTCGCCCAGGTGAACCGGCTCACCGCCGACTACTACCAGGCCTGCTACCGCGGCTCATGGGCCCAGCCCTACCTGGCAGAACGGTTCGGAACCGACCTCGCCGACCACCCCGACCTCCAACCCGGCTACGCCCCCGCCAGCTGGACCAACCTCGTCACCCACCTGCACCGGCACGGCATCACCGACGACGAGATGCTCGCCGCCGGGGTCGCCGCCACCGCCTCCACCGGACGCCTCATCGACCGGTTCCGCGACCGGGCCGTCTTCCCCATCACCCACGACGGCGTCGTGCTCGGGTTCGTCGGACGCCGCCACCCCGACCGCACCGACGACGACCACGCCGGACCCAAGTACCTCAACACCGGAGACACCCTGCTGTTCCACAAGGGCGACCAGCTCTACACCACCGGACGCCTCGACCCCCACGTCACCCCCGTCATCGTCGAAGGCCCCCTGGACGCCATCGCCGTCACCATCGCCACCGAGGGTCGCTGTGTCGGCGTCGCCCCGCTGGGCACCTCCCTCACCGACGACCAGGCCGCACAACTCCGCACAGCAGGGCACCGGACGCCGATCGTCGCCACCGACGCCGACCTCGCCGGCCGGGTCGCCGCCGAACGCGACTACTGGATCCTCACTCCCTACGGCCACCATCCCCGCCACGCGGCACTGCCCGACGGCACCGACCCCGCCGACCTCCTCGCCACCGGACGGGCCGACGTGCTGGTCAAGGCGGTCGAGCAGGCGAAGCCCTTGGCCGACGCGCTCATCGACGAACGCTTCGACCACCTACCCCCAGCCGAAGCCGCCCTCGAAGCGCTCCGCGTCATCGCCGCCCAACCCGCCAACCACTGGGAAACCGGCGTCCAACACCTCGCCGAACGACTCCCGGCGCCGGCCAGCGTCCTCCGCACCGCCCTCCGCGACCTGGTCGAAGCCTGGAACCACGACCCCCGCCACGCGGCCCAGACCGCGCTCAACGACGTCAGCCAAGTCAAGAACAGGCTCACCCGCGCCCAGATAGGCGACGTCTCTGAACACCTGATCGCCTCCCGTACCGACCGGAACCTAGGCAAGGCACCTGACTACGCGAGGCCGATGGCTCCCCGAGGAGTCCAACGCTGAGGCTCAGCGTTCGGGCGCCACCACCCGACCGAAGCGGTTCGTCTTCTGGGCGCAGGTGACATCCGAGCGCGACGACCCCCGGTCTGCTCACCATCACGCCCACCTCCACCAGCATCGCTGTCCCGGTCCCTCCTCGACCGACAGCGAGACTGCCGGTTCTGGCTCTCTGCTATCAAGGCGCCGGCTCGGCCGACGCATCTGCTCCGGTCCGCTCCTCGCTGCGCTGCAGTAGCCGCGAGGGGACTGCGCTATCAGTTCCGGTCTCACCCGCTCCTGGATGTGCAATGAAGTGGCCCTGAGACTGCGCCGGCAAGGCGCCTGCTCCGCCGGCGACCGCTGCGGTCCGCTCCTCGCTCGGCTGCGGTCCTCGCGGATTCGAAGCCGTGGCGCCACGGGACGGGCTCGGGCGAACGGACTAGACCCAGTAAGTCGGCCTGTGGAAGGTCTGGGTCCCGTCCACGAGCGGATCCGGGAGTTGTGCCCCGCGGATCTTGCTAAGGCCGAGCTTCATTGTTGCGTGGAGGTGCTTGCGCAGTTCAGCTGAATTTCGCTTCGGGGGGAAGAGGCCGATGAGTCTTGCGCTGGGCGCCTGCCTCTTCACAGCTTGAACCGCAGGAACCATGTCGCTGTCGGCGGTCACCAGCAGGGCCACGTCGAAGCGACGCTGAACGGCGTCCTCAAGCAGTCGGACGCAGAAACTGACGTCCGATTCCTTCTCCTCGTACGACCTGATCTGGTGACCACACCCTCGGCACGTGACCGACTTCTCCTGGAAGCGCCCCTCGATGACGTCGACGCCACGAGCGCGGAGGGCGTTGAGGTACACAGCTTGGTTGGCTTGACTCTGGATGTTGTTGCGACGGCGCGCTGTGAAGTAGTGGACGCCGGCCAGCACCTGGTTGGGCTTGAGCATCGACTGGGACAGGTCCTGCAAGTCCAGCCAGAGCAACTTCCTTCCCGCCTGCTCATGTAGCCCGTAGTACAGATTGAACCCGTCTACGTAGACTCGTACGCGTTCTTGCGAGGATCCGGTGGCCGCGCTACTGTTGTTCACGTACCCCGCTTGCGGCTTGACCGCAGGCCCGACGGCCCCCGAAAGGGGGCCGTTTCCTTTTGCTTCCGGCTGTTCAGGCACCTCTAGGCCTCGTCTGCTTCAGGGCCGTCGCCCGTCTGGCCGGTGTCGGTCTTCCCACGGTTGCGGTTCGCGATCACCAGTTGGCCTTCTTGCTTGACATCGATGATCAGCATTCCGTCGCGGACTTCGGGAACCCATCGCCTCGCTTGCGTAGTGTCCAAGCCTATGAAGCGCGTGAACATCGATCCGGCGATCAACACCGCACCGCGCTTGGCGCTGTCACGCTTCTTCGCAGCCGCCTGCTCCCGCACGGGGTAAGCGTTAGGAGCAGTCAGAGCCACCGGCTTGAGTGCGATCAGGCGGTCACTCGCGTCCCAGAGGAACTGAACTGCCTCCGGGTTCCCTATCAGCTCGCTTGCTGCATCGTTCAGAGAGATCAAGCCGCGCTTCTGGATTGTTACGCTCGGGATGGAGGGCATAGGTGCGCTGCCCTTCTCGAAGACTCTAAACGCCATCGTGCCCTCCTTGTGGACTTAGGTCAAGCAGTCACCAGTGTAGGCGTCGCCGTTCCATTGAGCAACACGCTGAGCTATTGGTGTGATTGGGAGGGTCGGTCGTCCCCTTGAGCGGGCAGAGCGCTTCAGCGGGCCACTCGCAAGCCTGACGGCCTCTGGCCTCAAAGCATCGGCGTGATTGAGCGCTCATCGTCAAGTTCGGTCCGGTTCGTGTGTCTGCATGTGCCGTCGGTGATGCCGGTGGCGGATCTCATGACCGAGTCCGGGCAGGTGCCCCGCAGTAGAGCCTGTTGGGCAGGTAGCGGCGTTCGTCGTGTTCCATCTCCGCCTGAGGCCGAGAGGTCAATCGCGAATTCCTTGCGGCTCCACCCGGGGAGTCCAGATCTACGGAACCGCTGAGACAGTCAGCCCTGCCATGAGCATGGGAGCGGGGTTGCGGCCTTCTGCCAGGTTCATGGGACCACTTGGGTTGCCAGTCATGGGACCACCCGGTGTGTCTTGCTGGTGGGTGCTCCGCGGCTGGCTGGAGGGCGCCGGGCTGCGGACAGTCGCCGAACGGGCGGGGTGGACCGCAAGGCAGTCCGCCGCTACGTCGCCGCCGCCCAGGAGGAGGGCACTCCCGCCCTGTCCGCTGGCAGGTGCCCCGTCCGTCAAGTTGCGGAAGCGGGAGAACCCTGATGGTGACAGCGAGCGGCGCTACTGGTCCACGAGTTCGCCCGTGTGGGTGTCGAGGAGGGTCAGGCGCGGTCGGGTCGCAGGCTTCTGCTGGGCGGGGCTGATGTGCCGGACGTCGTCGTCGAGCGTCTGCTGCCGACGCTGGGTGTTGGGGTCGTTGGTGTGGCGGGTGTACCGGCTGCGGGCGGGCCAGGGTTGGTGGTCGGTTTCGCAGTGGGCTTTGAGGCGTCCGTGGAGGCGTTCGAGGAAGCCGGGCAGGGTGTAGCGGTGCCATTCCTCGAGGGCGCTGGAGTCCAGGGCGATCCCGGCGCGGCGGCGTTGGTCGGCGAGGACGGCGAGTTCGTGGACGAGGTGGGGGTGTTGGGGCCAGCAGGGCGGGATGGTGCCGTCGGGGTCCCAGAGGTATTCGTGGTTGATCCACACGACGACCTGGTCGAGCCAGGTCCATAGTTCGGCGCGTAGCTGGGGGTTGTGGCAGGTGGGCGGGTCCCAGGGTTTGGGCAGCAGGCTGTGGTCGCCGATGAGGGCTTTCTGGTTGTCGTCGCCTTCGGCGGCGAGGTAGAGGTCGCGGTAGGCGGTGCCGAGCAGCGGCCCGGGGGTCGGGAACGGCCAGGTCAGTTGACCCATGAACTCGGTCATGGCGTCCGTCCTGGGTCGGTGAGCCCGTGGCGTTGGGCCGCGGCGAGGGCGGCGGTGGTGCGGGCGTCCGCCGGGATCTGCCGGCCACGCGCCTCAGCCAGCCGGGCCCGGGCAGCGGCCTGGCGGGCGAGGAGCGCCCGGCCGGGTTTGCCGTCGATGCAGCGGGTGAGGCGGGCGAGGATGGGTTTGCTGTTCTCGGCGATGACGAGGGCTTGGCGTTCGGGGAGTTGGCGGATCTCGTCGGCGCGCAGGATGGCGATGTCTTCGCCGGTGATCGAGCGGCCGCCGCGTCCGGTCTGCCAGGTGGTGCGGGTGACGCGGACGGTGCCGACCAGGTCCGAGATCTCCTGGTTGAACGCGACGTCTTTCGACCCGCCGAACAGCACCAGCACGTTGGTGAGCCCGAACAGGGCTTTGGCTTCCTGTTCGCCGAAGATGGCGGCGAGCTGCCGCCAGGTCTGGGCGGCGTAGATGAACGAGATGCCCAGGGCGCGTTCGTTGGCCATCCGGGTCCGCAACGTCGGCAACGGTGCGGTGGACGGCAACTCGTCCAACGACGCCAGCAGCGGCGGGCACAGCCGCCCCCACGGCGAGGCGTTCGCCAACGCCAGCGCGGTGTCCAGGATGTGTTCGGCGAGGGCGGTCATCAGCGGGGACGCCGACGCGTACGGGTCCTCGCGACCCAGCAGATAGAGGGTGCCGCCGCGGCGGATGACGTCGGCGATGTCGGTCCCCGGCCGGGACGCCGACGGGGTGCAGCGGTGGCGGATGTCGGCTTGGAAGAACAGGCCGAGGGCTTGTTGGACGGTGGTGATGGTGTTGCCGGCGGTGCGGTCGTCGCCGTGCAGGGCGCCGTGCAGCAGGCCGTGCCAGAACGGGGCGGCGTGCGGGTGGTCGCGGAGGGTCTCTTCGGGTTCGACGGTGGCCAAGGGTTGCGCGACCCAGCGGAGCACGTCGTCGAGGGTGCGGCCGGTGAGGGCGGCGGCGTGGAAGTAGGCCTGGAGCACCTTCCCGGCTTCGGCGGCGTAGAACCGGGCGGCGGAGTCGCCGTGTCCGGCCTGGATCGAGCCCTTGACGGTGCCGGCGGTGAACGCCTTGGCGCGGCGTTCGGCGACCATCGGGTCGACGCAGCCGGTGACCGGGTCCCACACCAGTTCGGGCAGCCCGGCCGCGAGGCCGAACGGGTCCAGCACGACGCAGGGGCGTCCGCCGGCCGACCGGTCGGTGATGGTGAGCAGCAGGTCGTCGACCTTGGTCAACGTGACGAGGGCGGCGCCGGGGGCGCCGAGCAGGGCGGGGGTGAGCAGGTCGAGGGTCTTGCCGGAGCCTTGGGGTCCGATGACGCCAGCGGTGCGGTCCCACGGGCACCACAGCTGGCCGGCGCGGGGTTCGTGGGCGCGGCCGATCCGCCAGCCGATCTGGGCCGGGTCGAACCGGGCCCTCATCGCCGGCCCCCGATCAGCGAGCGGCGCGGGTGCAGGTCGGGGCGGACGATGGCGGCGACCTGACGCAGCCGGCCCACCCCGAGGACCTGTTCGGCTTGGGCCGGGCTGGCCATCCCCTTCAAACGGGACGGCCCCCACCGCCCCCACGCCGCCGCGCTGGCCCCGAGCAGGGCCCCGGCCAAGACGGCCTCGACAGCGACGATCATCGCCTGGGCGTCCACCCCGGTGTTGGTGAGGACGGTGGGCAGGCTGGTGAACAGATCGGCCGGGGCGGGCCAGACCCAGCCGTGGCCGGCGGCCAGCTGGGCCAGCCCGTTCCCCAGATGGACGCCGAGGGCGAGGGTCAGCACGACGAGGCAGGCGACCCCGAGCGGGATCTCCCAGGTGAGCGGGTACGGGTTGTGGCGGCGGGCTTGCTGCATCACGGAACCTTCCTGTCAGCGGTGAACGGCCAACCCACGCCCGGACGCCGCAGCGGCCACGCTGCGGCGTCCGGTCTGGGCGCCGTCGAGCCGGGTCGGGGCGACGGTCTCCCACACCGCAGCCGACGCTTCCGTCAGGGCGGTCGGGCCGGCCGCCGAGGTGGGGGCGGGGTCGAGTTTCTTGGGGCGGGTGAGGACGGTCTGGTTGAGGCCGTTCCAGACGGTGTGGGCCTTCACGGTGCCGGTGACGGTGAGCGGGTCACCGACCTTGACCTGGTAGGCCCAGGCGGCCGTCGTGGTCATCTTCGCCATCGCGGTGCCGCAGTCGACGACCAACATCACCTGGGCCGGTGAACGGTAGGTGAACCCGTCGACCCGCAGCGCGGCGGTGACCGTCCCGGACAACGTGACCTTGTCGCCGACGGCACCGACGTGCTCGATCACCGCCGCCTGCTCGTGGCGGGCCGCGTCGAGGCGACGCTGCCCCAGGAGCCGGTCGTGGGCGGGGACCGCGCTGACCGCCAACCCCAGCTGGCGGGCGCCGACGGCGTCCCCGCGCAGCACCGCGGTCAGGTTCGCCTCGTAGCCCTCGGTTGCGGTCAGCCCGGCGAGCAGGGTGGCCCGCAGCTGGGGAGCCACCACCCGGGCCTGCTCCAGGTGCGGGGCCAGCCCGCGGAGGACGTCGTCGGCGCCGCGGCCCCCGGCCAGCGCCAGCCGGACCACGTCCCGGGTGGGGGTGCGGCCGAACCCCTCGCCGCTGGCAGGGGTCCAGCCGAACGCCTGCACCGCCGCCCACGCGTACGTCAACACGCTGCCGGTGTCCCACGCCCGCGGGCTACCACCCACGCCACGGCCCAGGTCGTCGCGGACCTCGTCGACGGTGAGGAACACCGGCAACAGCCGGTGGCCAAGGAAGTCCTTCAGGCAGGAGCGGCCCACCTGCAACAGCTGCCCGGTGTCGTCGTTGGCGACCAGCACCGTGGAGCGTCGGTCGCGTTTGGTGTGGCAGTGGTCACACTCCCCCGGCCGGACTTGATCGTTCGCGACCGACGCCGCCGCGCCGGGCGGGTACCGCAAGACCACACCGCCCTCGACAGCGTCCACCGCGGCCACGAACCGCCACCCCTGGTAGCGGGGCGGGTCCCCGGTGATCGTGACGTCGAAGCCGTGCACCGTCACCGCGAGCCCGCCCGGGGTGGGCTGGGTGCGGGTGGCCGGCACGACATCCAACTCGATCCGGCCGGTGAACCCCTTCAACACGGCCCTCGCCTGCAACGTGGCCAGTTTGGCCCGGGTCGCCGCCAACTCCTCGGCGTCCAGGAACCACACCGGCGGGCCGGACGCCTCCTGGTCGGGGCCGTCCATGCTCACCACCCCACCCCAGGCCGACGGAACGACGGACGCCCCGGCCCGGGCGGGGCCGGGCGAGCCACCGGGCCGCTCTCGACCCGCTCGAACAGCGCCGGAGCCGGATCGACACGGCCGGCAAGCTCACCGGGCCCCGCGGCGGGTTGGCCCGGGGTGACCTGATCGGACGCCGGCGGGTCGGGGGCGGCCTCGGGGTGGGCGGCCAGGTAGGCCGCCCGCAGCTCCTGGTAGAAGTTGCGGTGCGGGTCGTAGCCCAGCACTTTGACGTCGCGGGGTGCCCACCACAGGCCCAGGTGGGTCGGGTAGGCGCACACGTAGTAGGAGCCGTCCCGGCGGGCCGGGCGCGGGCGTCCGCCGCGCACGCTGATCAGGTACGGGTAGCGGCTGGGGGTCTCATCGGAATCCATCACGATCCTTTCCTCGGGGTGTAGGGGCAGGCTCAGCGGCCGATGCCGCGGGCGACGACGGGAGGCGCGGGCAGGGCGAGCCGGTCGTGGGCCGCGCCATCCAACCGGACGGACGGCACCCTCTCCCACACCGACGCCGAACCCACCGCGACCAGCGACGGTTCCGCAGCGGACGCCGCCGGCGGGGGCGTCCGGCTGGCATCGACGCGGACGTCACCGACGGCGTCCACGCGGGTGCCGGGGGCAGTCAGAGCGGCGGCGTCCACGCGCAGGGCGGGGGCGATCTGGACGGTCAGGGCGGCCAGCGCCTCGTCCACGATCGTGGCGGCGGGTTGGGTGGCCTGCAGGATGCGGTCGGTGGCGGTGATGACACGTTGCCCGGTGGCCTTGATGACGTCCTCCACCGACGCCCCGTCGGGCCTGCTGGCCTGCTGCGCCCAGCCGGCCACGTAGTTGAACGTGTACTGGGAGGCGTCCAGGCCGTGGGCGGCGGTCACCAGGAACGCCACCGATTCGGCCTCAACCTCCATCACCCCGCGGCCGCCGAACGGCTGCCGCTGCCCGGGTTGGTGCAACACCACGTGCCCGGCCTCGTGCGCGAGCGTGCGAACTGAGGCTGCGTCGTCGATGTCCGCCCGAACGCGCACCTGCCGGGCGTCGAAGTCGGTCACCCCGTTCGCCCCACCACAGTCACCGCGAGACACCGTGAAGCCCTGCGCCTCGACGAACGCCTGCAAGCCGTCCCACAAGCCGGGGGGTGCCTCCCCGGTCAACAGCTTCGCCTGCGGGGGTTCGGGCAGCGGGTCGCCGTCGGTCTGGGACACGTCGAACACGCTCACCGGCTTCACCCCGACGATCCGCAGCTCCTGGACAGGCTGGCCGTCGGCGCCGCGCACCGGGCGGCCCTGCGGGTCGAGCTTCGGCTCACGCTTCGTGATCGGGCCATACACCCGGATCGCGGTCTCGCCGCGGCGCACCTGCCGCCCCTTCGCCTGCCACGCCCGATACCCGGCCACCATCGTCGCCTCCGGCTTCTGCGCCCAGATCAACAGAGTGTTGTTGAACGAGTAGCGATGGAACCCGGACGCGAACCGCAACCACGACCCCCACGCCTCCATCGACGCCAGGGACCCGACCTTCTCGGCGAGTTGAGTGTGCATCCGCTCCAACGTCGCCTGCCGGGCCACCTCAGCCGCTTCGCGGTCATAGCCGGACGCCCCACGGCCGCTCGCGCGCGCCACCGCCGATCACCGGCCCTGCAACAACTCAACCTGCGCCAACAGGTCGTCGATCTTGGCCGGATCACCGCCGACCAGGCGCAGATCCTCGACCTGACACAGCAGGTCCTCAACGATCAACGGCACGTCCGTCAAGACCGCGCTGGCGTCGTCATGATCATCAGGCAGCACGACAGGTGTCACGGGAGGCTCCTTCTCTTCGCTTCTCACCCTCCAGAAGCGAACGAGATGGCCTTCCGCGGTCACCGCGATACCCTGGGGCTCATTGAGAACGTCCTGGCAACGACGGCAGGGGCGGGGCCGCACCCTAACTGACCGTCCAAGATGCGGAGACTGACGGTGAGAAGGGCAGGCCCGGCCTCGCGGACGGGACGTGATCACTCATCCAGGAGGACGTCCCCATGCGACCCCATCCCAGTGCGATCGCAGGCAAGTTCGCAGCCCAGCCATCGCCCGGCTAGTTAGTTAGTTGGATAGGCTACCCGCGTGGCAAAGGTCCGCGTCTATGAATTGGCTAAGGAACTTGGGGTAGAGTCCAAGGAACTCCTCTCTATCCTCAAGGAGATGGGCGAGTTCGTGCGTTCTGCTTCGAGCACGATCGATCCAGTTGTCGTCCGAAAGGTTGCGGAACGATTTCGCAAACCTGTTAGCGGACACATCTCAGCGAGCTACGCTAATGAATCATCCATAACAAGGCCTCATGCACCCAAGCCATCGCCGAAACTCTTCCCACGAACGCCCAGCGTAGATACCAACGCCAGCCGGCCTTCGACACGAAACCACTCGGACTCTGTGGGTACTCCAAGCGCAAACGCGGGTAGCGAAGTCACGAATCCTCAGGAACTGCATCCACTCTCGCTGGGCCTGCAGCACGTCTCTAGCGCTGAAAGGTCGAGCTCTCGAAGTGCGAGCAGCGGGAGCGGGCGTTCGGACGGGCTGCTGGCAAGCCGCCGTCCCGGGTGGCACGCTGGAGCCGTCAAACCACCAACGGACGCACGACTGCTTTCGCATATTGCGCACTTGGGTCTCCAATTCCCCGAAGCGCTTCCCCATCTGGATGCTCTGCAGCGCCTAGGAAGTCAGATCGTCTATGTTGGCAAAGCGCAAGGAGCCATCAGGCCAGTTAGAGTCAGGTTCAGCGGAGCGATAGAATCGGCCTTCGGATTCACGCGTGAAGTGCTGTTTCTCTATTGTCCGTACGCTGACCTGCAGACGAAGACCATCGAGGAGGCTCGACGCATCCTCGAGAGACAGAACTCCTTTGTCACGCCAGACGTGCTATTCATCTCGGCGCCGGACCCCCGGCTAACCTGGAAGTTGGCTGACTGGTCTACCCCCAACCTCCTCCTCGTACCACTTCTGCCTGCAATAGAAGAGGACCCACAGGCGCTGATACAGATACTCCGTCAGAATGTTTATGGGCGCGACCTATTCTATATCACCACCCCCGTCGAAGGGGCACGGTTCTTTGGGCGGAAGACGCTCCTACAAGAACTGCGTGACGATGTTCGCAATGGAAGAGTCTCAGGGATCTACGGTCTCCGAAAGGCCGGGAAGACTTCGGTTCTGCTAGAACTTGCTGCCACTTCGGAATCGAACCTTCTCCCTGTGCTCGTTGATCTTGAATCCTTTCCCTCTCCCCCAGAAGATGCGACGGACGAGATCCTGATGCACATCGCGCGTCGTCTGGTTTCCACGCTGAAAGCTCGTGACTTCCGGGAAGCCGATTTCCCAACATTCCGATTCGGCATGCCGATTACCGAGTGGAAGTATGCGGTTCAAGCCACCCTTGAACTGGTGAGCCACTCGGGCCTCAAGGTGCTGCTGTTGCTCGACGAGATCGAGTATCTCACCTCGGACAAGGTTGATATCGAGGAAGGGGAGATGCCCCGAATCGCCCAGATGCTTGCCGCTTTCCGAGGTCTCGCTCAAGAGTCGAGCAACTTCACTTTTGTGCTTTCGGGGCTCACCTCGGCGCTGACGGAGAGCGGACGACTCTATGGCCGACCCAATCCGCTGTTCTCTTGGGCAAAGACGTACTATGTATCCCCGTTCACGCGGGCTGAGGCCGCCGATCTTGCCAATACGCTCGGAGCAAAGATGGGGATCCATCTCGACAACGACGCCCTGCGCGCACTCTATGACGGCTCCGGGGGTCACGCCTTCCTTTACCGTAGCCTCGCCTCGGCAGCGGTCGGGCAACTCGCCGACGATGCGGAAGAGCGCCGAATCGGTGTGGCCGAGATCCAGCGCGCCTATCTTCCCTGGCGTCGCTCAGTGGCTGGTCATGTGCGTGAGATGCTAGATCACGTCAAACGCTATTACGGTGTCGAAGCGCTGCTGATGGAATCGATGATGGCGAACGGTAAACTCGCCCGCGATTTGGTGCAGTCTCAGCCACAAGCAATTCACCATCTCATCCAATTGGGACTAATGTTCGAGCGGGGTAACGATTACTACTTGAATTCTCTGTTGGAGTTAGCGAGATGACCGCAGAATCGATCTCCGACCTGATCTCCAGTAAGCTCAGGCGCCACCGTTTGGCAATCGTCTCCACGGGAACCGCATTCAAGTGCTACCGCGATGAGGTTACGTCCCTGTGTGATGGCACCATGACGGTTGCAGAATTCCTTGCCGCCGGGACGCCCGCAGTAAGATCGTTGGTCATCACAGATCTTGAGTACGCATGCACACCGGATGGATTGGCGACCGTGTCTCTTGGGGCCCTGCGCGCCAGAGTCGACGAAGCGCTTGAGGCAGGAACGGCCGTCCTTCTTGCCAGCGCTTACCCGAAGATGCGGTATCCGGAGGTACCTGGGAGTTCGCTGCTTGATGACGCGAGTACCGTACACCTACCACTGAAGCCCTCAAGGGCGGGTGAGCCCTTGAGTTGTTTCCCGTCGTGGACGGCCGACGTGAAGACGTCAGACTGGATGAAGAGCCTTCTGGATGAACTCGGACTTGATCTGATCTCTCGATTGGATGAGGTGCTATATGAATCTCAACTTCCACCAATCGACGCGCTCAATGCGCTGGCCCCAAATGAACTCGATTCACTCTACTTCGCTGGCCTGATTCGACCCAGCGGGGAAGCATACGGCTGGGCCAGTTCCGGGATGCTTCCCGTCCTGAAGGAGGCGGTCGCTTCTGTGCTGGCGAATTCAACATCGATAACGTCGGACTTGCCCACAGTATTCGAACTACTCTGGCAGATCGAAAGGCGGATTCGTGCAGTCTACCGGCAGACTGCCATCGACGTCTGGGGAGATCAGTGGAAGGAGGTGTGCTTAGCTTCCGAAGACCTCAAGAGGAAGGTTTTATTGAGGGCTGGAGACTTCGCATATCGGGGAGTGAAGAAACTCAGCGTATTGCGCGATCCGCTGGAATGGCTGACGCTAAGTGAACTTCTGAATCTCAGGCAGGAGAAGGCAGGTTCGGTAGGCGATTTTGGAATTGATCCCACACTGTGGAGAACGTTTGCGCTCGAAGTGCTACCAATTCGGAACCAAGTATCGCATATGCGCCTGACTCGACCGCGGGATCTACTCACTCTGAAAGCGTGGGCAAATCTCATGCGCAAGCAACTGAAAGCCACTCCCGCCGTGAAGCCCAAATCGTAGTCCGAGTCGGGTGAGTAGATCATTCAGGCAAGTTAGTTAGTCGTACTTACTAACCAATGCGACTGAGTCACTTCAGTGCGTTCACGCTGACGTGGACGTGGTCGAGGTGACGGAGGGTGGGGTCGGTGGTGGGGCCGTTGGGGTGGGTGTAGGGGGTCCAGCCGGCGTCGGTGCGGTAGGAGCGCCAGACGTGGTCGTCGTAGATGAGGTATTTGACGTTCAGGGTGGTGGCGTGGGCTTGGAGCCAGTGGGCGACTCGCCAGCCGGCTTTGCGTCCGTCGGCGGTTTCCCAACCGGGGATCATGAGGTCGATGGCGCGTCCGGCGGGGTGGTCGGATTTGTTGGGTCGGTCGCCGATGCCGCCGATGTCGGTGATCCAGGGGAAGGCGGTCTTGACGCACCGCAGCGCCCGTAGCGCGTTGGGTTGGAGTCCGTTCTCGGCGCCGCTGCCGGAGGGTGGGCAGGGCCCGTCGGGTCCATCGGGCAGGGGCCCGAGGGCAGCGGCGGTGCAGGCTTCGTTGGCGTAGTGGTGGGCGTAGGTGAGGACGTCGTTGACGTACCAGGTGGCCTGGTTGTAGACGAGCAGGGCCCGGCGGACGCCGTCGGGGTTCTCGGCGGAGCCGGAGGCGGCCAGGTAGTGGGCGGCGGTGAAGATGCTGTCGGCGTCGTTGGTGATGACGGTCTGGCCGTCGTTGTCGCCGTCGACGCCGTAGGCGGTGAAGGTGGCGGGCAGGAGCTGCATCAGTCCTTGGGCGCCGGCTGTTGAGGTGGCGGTGAGGCGTCCGTGGTTGGTTTCGGCCATCCCGACCCCGGCGAGCAGCGGCCACGGCAGCCGGTAGCGTTCGGCGGCCGCCTGGTAGAGCGGGCGGATGGTGTCGGGGATGGCGGTGGGCTGGTTGGTGAGGCTGGCGCGGCGTTCTTGGCCGGCGGCGGGGAGGGTGGTGCTGCTGCTGGGCCCGCACAGGGTGAGCGCCGGTTCGGTGGCGGCGTTGGGAACGACGGCGACGGTCATGAACGCGACGGCGAGCGGCCCGCCGACCAGCAGGGCGAGCGCGGGGGCCAGGGCCAGGGCGGGGAGCATGCCCGGTCACCCGGCGGCGGTCAAGGCGTCGTTGGTGAACGCGATGGCGAGTTCGGCGGGGTGCAGGGTCGTGACGACCTTGTATTGGCGGTCACCGACGCACCACAGGGCCCGGCCTTTGCCCTGCATGGCCCAGCCGGTGACGAGGTTCTGGGCGATGGGGCCCAGGCCGAGCAGTCGTTCGAGTTCCTCGCCGACGGCCTGGTCTTGGCCGTGCAGGATCTTGATGTCGGCCAGGTGCAGCAGGTCTTTGGCGATCGCGGTGGCTTGGGAGCCGGCGTCGCCGGCGGACAGCAGGTCGGAGGGTTTGTGGGCGACGGCGAACTGGATGTCGCCGTCACGGCGCGACAAGCGGAGGTCGGCGTCGAAGCTCTTGACGGCTTCGGGGCCGAGCCGGAGCTGTTTCCAGGACTCGTCACGGACCACGATCCGCAGGTCGCCGGGGGCCGCCAACTCGCGCATGCCGCGTCCCCAACTGTTGAGGCAGGTGAGCGCGATGCCGACGGCGTCGTCGCCGAGGGCCTCGAGCCGGGACAGCGACAGCGATTGGATGGGGGCGGTCCAGTCGACGGTGATGGTGGTGTGGTCGTCGAACAGTCCCGCCAACGCCCCGGACACCAGTTGGCCGAGGGCGTCGCGCAGCAGCCGGGTTTCGTCGAGGAACTGGCGTTCGGATTGGTAGCGGCACTCGGCGACCAGGGCGGCGGTGGGCTGGTCCAGCAGCCGCCACAGCTGGGGGATGGTGGTCTCGATCAGGCGGGTGTGGCCGTGGGCGTAGCCGGTGAGGTGGTGCAGGGCGGCCTTGACGACGACTTCGTCGCTGGGGCCGAAGGGGACGCGGTGTTCGCCGATGCGTTGGGAGCCGACCAGGCCGCGGACCAGGGTGAGCCAGCGGCCGAACACGATCGCGGCTCGGCGTTGCGCCTCGGCCGCCGACAGGTCGTTCCAGCCTTGGGCGAGCGGTCCGAAGGCGAGCGGGTTGATCCGGTTGGGGTGGCCGTGGCCGATGACGAAGGGTTGGACGCCGAGGGCCCGGCACAGCTTCTCGTACTCGTCTTTGGGGTCGCCGAGGATCAGGGTGCGGTAGCCGAAGTCCATCATCCGCAGGGTGAAGGCTTTGACGGTGCCGGACTTCCCGCGGCCGGGTTTGCCGAAGGCGAAGATGTTGGGGTTGGTGACCGGGATGGTGTCGTCGAGGACCCAGCCGTTGGGGTCGGCGTAGAACGAGCCGCCGGCGAGTTGGTCGATGCCCATCTGGGCGCCGGTGGGCGGCAGGCCGGGGGTGGCGATCAGCGGCCACCACACCGGCGCCTGGTCCGACGTCATCCGATAGACCGCGACGGGGGCGGTGGCCGGGGACCAGCCCCGTTCGGGTTGGCGGGGGCCGCGGCGCGGCACCGGGGTGAACAGTCGCGGTTCCCGGGGCGGGCGGGTGTCGGCGGGGGTGGCGGGCAGATGGTGGCCGAAGTCGGCGAGCAGTTGGGCGGTGCCGCGTCCGCTGCGCCGGCGGCGGTTCATGCGTCGCTCTTGCGGGTGAGGCTGACGCCGAGGGGGATGTTCGCGGCGGCGAACCCGGCGTCTTGGGCGAGGTCGAGCCGGAGCGGGGCGTAGCCGGCGCGGCGGATCGCGGCGTCCAGTTTGCGGCCGTACTCGGCGATGCGGGCGGTCTTGGGCACGGTGACGGTGGCGACGGCGTAGGGGCGGGTGAGGGCGTAGCCGCGGGCGAGTTTGTCGTCCAGGCCGTAGGTTTTCGCGGTTTCGGCGCGTTGCCGGGCCCGCATCTTGACCCCGGCGCGGGCGCGGAGGCTGGCGCCCATGTCGGCGGCCCATTCGCGGTTGGCGGCTTGCCGGTCGGCGGTGGTCTGGCGCAGCAGCGGGAACGCGACCAGCAGGCTGCGGCGTTCGCCGGGATCGCCGGGGGTGAGGACGGGGGCCAGGGCACCCATGGCGGCGCCTTTGTCGGGCAGTTTGATCGCGGCGGCGATCGAGTTCCAGGCGTCGTGGGAGTAGTGGCGAAGTTCGTGGTCGGCGCCCGACGGCCCGGCCAGCGCCCAAGGCACGTCGGCGTTGACCTCAGGGTGGTGTTCGCGTTCGGCGAGGGCGTCGATGATGCCGGCGCGGTCACCGGGGGCGAACCCGGTCCGGACGGCGAGGGCGAGTTCGGGGCTGGTCAGCCAGGCGACCGAGGTGGCGCCGAGGCCGCCGCGGAGTTGCCCCTCGACTTCGGCCATCAGCCCGTACAGGACGCGGGCCCGGCCGTCGAGGCCGCCGCCGGCCTCGCGGGCCACCCGACCGATCCGGGTTTCGGGGACCACGAGGGTGACGAACACCTCGGTGCGCACCGACGCCCGGGACAGGGCTTGGGCGAGGTCGTCGTTGACCTGCCGGGCCAGCGGCGGGCTGGTGGGACGCCGATGCCGGCGGATCCACAGGTCGCGTTCGGCGCCGTCTTCGGGGACGGTGCGGACCAGGAGCAGCACCTCGTCGATGAGTTCGGTGCGGGCGCACACGTCGAGCAGGTCGGACAGCCCGCCGCCTTGGCGGTGTCGTTCGGTGGCGTCGGCCAGCCCGATGCCGGGGTGGGTGACGGCGGCGGTGACGGCCCAGGTGCGGGCGGCTTTGTCTTGGATGATCGCCAGCCGGGCCAGCCGGGGGCCGTGTGGTGGGCCGTCGTGGATGCTGACGCCGGCCAGCACGCCGGGCAGGTCGACCTGGGTGAGTTCGGCGGCTTGCCCGCGGGCGGCGCGGGACCGGAACCGGGTCCAGCGGGCCAGCGACCCGACCGCGTACTTCACGGAGGCGGCCAGCCAGCCGGTCGCGGACCGGCCCCGGACCGGCACCACGACCAGCAGGGCGAGCAGCGCCCACCCGCCGGCCAGCGCGGCCACCAACGGCCAGCGTTGGGCGTTGACCGCCCAGAACGCGGGCAGGCTGGACACCGCGAGGATCCCGAGTTGCCAGCCGGTCAGGCCGAAGAACCAACCGATCCGGTCCTTGGCGTAGTCGCTGTAGATGACAGCCACGATCGCTTCCTTCCTGGGGGGTCAGACGATGAGGACGGCGGCGTCCGCGGCCGACACCTCGCCGGCAGCGGCCCCCGCCCCCGCCGAACCGCCGGACGCGCCCCCGGAGGTACCGCCGGCAGCGCTGGGGGTGCCGGTCGGCGTCCGTGGGGACCCCGGGGTGGGCGGTGGTGTCGGACGGCCGCCGCCGTTGGGGCCGCCGGCGGTGAGGGTGGCGGGGTCGGCCGCCGCGGGGTCGACGTCGGGGTAGCCGCCCGCCCCGGAGGAGGGCTGGCCGCCGGGGTCACCGCAGCCGGGATCGTCGGGGTCGCCGGTGTTGTCGGGCTGGCTGGGCTGGGAGCCGTAGCTGGCGCGGCGTCCGGCGGTGCTGTAGTCGGGCGGGTAGGTGTTGTGGCCCACACCCAACTGGTTGGTGACGTCGGCGCCGATGGACGCCCCGGCGGCGCCGACGCCGGCGATCAGGCCGAGGCCCTGGCTGGCGAGTTGGCCGGCCGGTCCGAGTCGGCTCAACCCGCCCTGGACGGCGCTGTTGAACCGGCTGTTGGTGGTGTCGGCGGCGCCGTCTTCGCCGGCGCTGCGGCCGGTGTCATCGGTGGCGGCGGCCCGATTCGACCCGCCGCCGGCCTGGCTGCCACTCAGCAGGCCCTGGACGCCGCCGACGCCGGCCAGACCGGCGCGTAGGGAGGCGCCGGAGGTGGTGCCGGGGTCGACGAAGGCCAACAGTTTGAACAGGGCCACCGGGGAGATGGTGGCGACGCAGATGAGGATGACGCCGGGGACGGCGGTGCCGATGGCGCCCTGGACGCCGGTGAGGCCGTTGGCGACGCCGGTGGTGAACTGGATCCCGATGCCGAGGACCAGCACCATCACCGCGGGGGCGAGGGCGGCGGCGTGGAACCAGCGCAGTGTCTTCCAGAACCAGGCCCGGCCGGCGTCCGATACCAGGCCGGCGGCGGCGATCGGGGTGGTGGCCAGCAGCACCATCAGCGCGGCGGCCCGGACCAGCATCACCAGGAAGTGGCCGATGGCGGCGATCCACAGCAGCAGCCCCATCAGGCCCAGCACGGTGGCGACGGTGGCGTCGGTGATGTCGGCCGGGGAGAACGGCTCCCACGGCTGCCACGCCGTCCAGGTGTTGACCTTGAGCAGGCCCTGCATGAGGGCCCGGGTCAGGCCGCCGCTGGCGGCCACGATGGTGACGCCGTAGGCGATCCAGCCACCCCACACGACCATGAACTGGCCGAACCCGATCGCGACCCGGGCCAGCGACTTGCCGTCGCGGCGCATCACGGCGGTGCCGAGTTGGACGAACGCCATGATGGCGAGCAGCGCCCCGGCGATCCAGAACATGATCTGGTACAGCCAGGCTCCGGGGCCGTCTTCGGACAGGTCGGGGACGAGCAGGAAGTCCAGGAACGTCAACGCCAGCCGCAGCAGCCACAGCCCGGCGTTCCACAGCCCGAGCATGGCGGCGGTCCAGGCGTCCGCGACGAGCTTGCCGGCCGTGGAGGCCAGGGCGGCGAACGGGTTGACGAACTCCCACACAGCGGGTTCCCGCCCTTTCAGCCGGTGGTGAGGGTGCGCCAGCCGGCCCGGATCGCCAGGTCGGAGCCGGGCCACGTCGACGGCGCTGTCGCCGGGGGGCTGCCGGGGGCGATCAGCCACCGGTCGCCGCTCCACTGCAGGCGTTCGCAGTGGCCGTAGCCGATCCGGGCCTGGGTGACGACGACGGCGCGCACGTCGAGCAGCACGCAGCCCAGCACCCAGTCGGGGCCGTCGGTGCCCTTGATCTGGCCGGCGGCCGGGGTGGCGGTGACGATGATGGTGTCGTCCTTGGCGTTGTCGGAGGCGCCGACGTTGGATAGGAACGCCTGCACGTTGCCGGTCATCGCCCACTGCTCCGCGGGGACGCCGCCGGGCAGCGACCAGGCGGCGTGCACCCGGTGGGTCAACGGGATCGACATGGCCTCGATCACCCGCACCTCGATCGCGGCCAGTTGCGCGACCGCCCCCTCGGGGGTGTGCGGGAACCCGGTCGGGACGCCTTCGGCGCCGACACCGCTGGCTGCCGGCAGGCTCATCGTGGCTGCGATGCCGGTGGCGATGTTCGGGGTGGACGCCGCTGCCGCCGGGACCTGCAGCATCGGTGAGGCGGCGATCTGGTCGCGGTGGGCCTGGCCGGACGCGGCGGCGTCCGGACTGGTGGGTGGGGTGGCCGCGGGGGTGGCCGGTGGGGCGAGGGTGGTCCACACGACCACCCCGAGACCGACCAGCAGGGCGACGGCGGTGGCGGCGACGCCGGCGAGCAGGGCCAGCAGCCGCCAGCGGGCCCACGGGCCAGCGGCGGGGGTGACGGGGCGAGACATCGCGGGTCAGATGCAGCCGGAGCCGAGCAGGGCCGCCAGCATGCCGGGCAGGGTGAGGTAGGCGATCGCGGCGACGAACACGATCACCAAGGAGATGATCCCGACCCGGGAGGCGTGCGGCATCGAGAACAGTCGGCCGGCGACGACCGCGCCGATCCCGACCACGATCGCGAGCACGAACAGCACCCCCACCGCCCACAGCACGTTCCCGGTGATCTGGTCGACGTACACAGCGGCGTTCCCGGGGGCGACCGGGCACACCTTCAACGGGACCAGGGCGAGCAGCGGCAGAGTCATCGGGGGGTTCCTTCCGTGAGGTGCAGCAGCCGGGTGGCGGCCGCGATCAAGGGGGCGGGCAGAGGGGCTGGGGTGAGTCCGTGGACGGCCAAGGCCCGGTCCTCGCCGATGTCCACGAGCCGGCCGGCGTCGACGCAGGAGCGGGTGAGTCGGCCGAGGCTGTGGGTGACGTCGCGGGGCCACCGCCGCCGAGGCGCCCCCAGCAGCGCGACCACGACCCGGTCGGCGCCGAGCAGGTCCAGGCACGACTCGAGCCGGCGGACCCCGGGCACGCTGACCCGGCCCGCCACCACCACCGTGGCGGCGTCCTCGAGCAGTCGGCGGCGCCAGGTGTCGCCGGCCAGCACCTGCTCGGCGGGCTGGGTCAGGTCGATCACGGTCAGGATCGGTCCCTCGACCGGCGACGGCACCGGCAGGTCGTCCGGCAGGTCGTGGGTGTGGACGCGGTCCAGCCAGACCGCGTCGCGGGAGCCGCGGGTCCAGCCGTGTCCGTCGGCGCCGAGCTCGGCGGTGCTGGCCGCCGCCAACCCGGTCGCGGTCACCGGCGCGCACTCCACGACGCGGGCTCGACCGTCCGCCGCGGTTGCCAGGGCGAGCGCCACCGTGGTGGCGCCGCACCAGCCGGCGCTGCCCAGCACCGGCAACACCCGTTCCTCGGACGCCAGCGTCCACTCGGCGCCCGCGGCCGGCTCGCCGGAGCGGCGGGACGGGTGGCCGGCGGGGTGTGGGGTGGGCCGGGAGCGGAACTGGCCGGCCTGGACGGCCCGCCACGCCCGGCGGAGTTCGTCCACCGACACCGGCCGCGGGGCGGTCGTAGCGGTCGTGGCGGTCACGAGTCGGCTCCCCGGTGGGCCCGGTACAGCAGGATGCGGCGGAGGTCGGCGGGCGGCAGGCTGGCCAACTCGCGCTTCGCGCGGCGGGCCTGCTGCAGCGTGTCGAGCAGCTGCTCCACGGCGTCGATCACCGCGTCGTCGGAGTTGGCCACGTCGAACAGCCGGGCGGCTGCGGCCAGGTCTTTGATCATGAGCGAAATCACCTCACCCTCCAGAAGCGAGCCAGACCCGCCTTCGCGGACACCCAGCCCGCGACAACCTGCGGCGGATTTCATGCGACGCGGGTGTAGCCGGGGGCCGCGGCGGCGACCGCGCGGATGCTGCGCTGGGCGCGGCGGCGCACCGTGCGTTCGCTGACCCCCAGAAGGGCGGCCACCTCGGCGGTGGCCTCGTGCGACAACAGGCCGTGGCTGGCCGAGACCCGCAGGTTCAGGTCCTGCGAGGCGTCCACGAGCATCAGCAGCAGCACCCGGTCCAACGCCCGGATCACCTGCTGTTCGCAGGCCCAGTCCAAAACGTCGACCAACTCCTCCAACGCCGACGGCTCCCGGTGGGCCGCGAGCGCCTGCACCGCCGCGACGTCGGTCGAGCACACCGTCGCCGCCCAGGTCGGGTCCGTACGCCGCAACGACGCCGGCGCCTCACACACCACCAACACCCGGCTCCGCAGATCCCGCATCAGGTTCGCCCTCACCTTGCGGCGCCGCAGCGGGAACGTGCGCACCAAGATCCACAACTCAGACGCGACCACGTGATCGATGTCCTTTGACAGCGACCGCAGTTGGCGGGCCGCGAACGACGCCCCCGGGACCATCAGCCACGCCAGCACGGCGGCAGCGTCCCGGTCATCGGCGCCCTCGACCGACGCCAACCACGCCAGACCGTGCAGCACCTCGTCAGCCAGCGCCGGGTCGGCGTCCTGTAACCACGACCGCAGCCGCGACGGCTCGGCCACCGCCCCCACCACGGGACGCCGCGCCACCCAGCCCGGCCACGAACCGGTCAGCACCTGCTCCAGATTCGTCGCGAGTCCCAAATGCTTCTCGACGCTCACGATCCCGCCCCTTTCGTCGTGGATGAACACAACGAAAAGGGATCAAATGCATGTACCCCGAGTTGTCCCCAGGAACCGCGTTCAGCAGATTTCTATCCACAGATTCCGGCGGGGACCTTGACAAAACCTCGATGTTCCCCCTAGCCAACGACGGGTGACGTCAATGTCCCCCAACGTCCCCCCGAAACCTCTGGACAGCACAATCGAGGACGCCCCGAGGGGCAATGTCCCCCGGTTCAGGGCAATGTCCAACCCGTCACCGGACAGGGGGGACATTTCAAGGGGACATCGGAAACCGGGCGGGTCGAGAATGTCCCCAACGCAGGATGAGTAATGTCCGGCAGAGGCAGCGCGGCCAGGCCTGGGCACGGAGGGCGTCAGCTGGGAGGAACAACGGCCCCTGCGGGACGGCCGCCCAGCAGCAGCGCGTCGCCGACCGCCCAGCGCTTCATCAACAGCCTCGTTGACGTCGTTCACGACGTCTGGCATCACCGAGGAGGGGCCGCCAAGGCAGGTCGGAGGACAAGACGTGAATGGTCCTTGCCCGGGGGGATTGGGCAAGGACCGCGGGAGAACCTACCACCACACCAGATGGATCGCCGCGCCCACCCCCTCCCTCCTGTCGTCCTCGTGGAGTCGAGCTCGCTTTTGCCGGTGTCAGCTCGCGGCGAGGAAAGTGGCGAACCTGTGATCGAGTCGGTCCGGGTCGGGCCAGTGCTTGCGCAGCGTCGGCAGGATCAGCTTGTGTCCGTTCATCTCCTGTAGCCCGTGTCGAAGCATCGGTCCGTCGTGTTCGGCGAGGACCTCGGCGTTGATCTGCACGATGTAGTCCGGTGAGATGCCCAGCAGGTTCGTGTCGAAGGCGGCGTGGTGGATCTTGCACAGCGAGAGCCCATTGCTCACGATCGGTAGGCCCTCATCCGCGGTGTCCTCGATGATGTGCGCGGCGTCCAGCAACTGGCCATGCGCCAACGCGCAGATGGCACACCGTGTTCGGTAGGCGCGAATGACCCGGCCCCGGAACTCGGCCTGGTGCAGACGCTGCCTGACCAGTCTCTCGGCGTAGCGCCGCTGGGGTGCGTCTGCGGGCAGGTCCTTCGGAAGGAAACGCACACTCTCATCCAGGGCGAGGAGGAACTCCCTCTGGTCGCGCAGATCGTCGACCACGTACACCGGCGCGTGGGTGACGAAGACTCCGGGCTCCAACCGTTGCAACAAGATGAGCGGCAACTCCAGCTCGAAAGCGCGACGCAGTTTCCGGTTGTCGCCTTGGTCGCTGCCCGCCCGGTAGGAGTAGTGGAAGAGTCCGCCGGCCACATGGCGGTCGCTGTACGGTCCGTCGGGGTTGCTCACCACGCTCAAAGTGGCGTCCATGTTTCTGGGATTCCAGATACCCCGCGACTGATCGATGACCCGAACCTCCAGGCCGTTCGGCAGCATCAGGTGGGACAAGTCGGCCCGAGTCAGCGTGCCACCATGCTCAGCGGCCCGCTCAGTCACCGTCTTGAGGATCAACTCCCGCAAAGCGACGTCCGACTCCAGCATGGAATGGGTCTACCAGAGAAACACCCCGAGCACGGGATGCCGGACAGCGGTGTGGACCAGGGATCGGCCGGTTGGGACCGGCTAGCTCGACGCCACCTGGTCGCGGACTCTCTGGACGATGCGAGCCATCTGCGTGCGGTCGTTGTCCGTGGGCGCGGCCCTCAAGCCGCCTTGAACCACCACGTCGCCTTGCCGACACTCGTAGAAGAACAGTCCAGCGTCCTGCAGTCGGCAGCCGTCCGCTCCGAAATCGCCCCACCCGTAACCGCCGGGCGCTGCGACGTCATCGAGATCCATCAAGCCGAAGAACATCGGTCCATACTCACAGACCGGGCCACCGTCACCGTAGACCTGACCGCTCAGCTTCGCCTCGGTCGCGAACGCAGACCCGATGTCACTCGCGGATCCGAACACCTTCGCGCAGGCGTCGGCCCACACAGCACGATCCACCTTCCGGTCATTCCGGTGATCAACGAGGAAACGCACCTCGTAGCCGGCGATCCCCGACACCCGACGCGCACCCTCAACGGCGGAGACAAACCAAGCGGGCGGGGTGACGCTGTTCGCGTCGTAGATCACCGACACACCCTCATCGCTGAAGTCGACGAAGGTCACGATGTTGGCCAGCTGCCGGCAGGCCTGCCGGTCCCAGCCTGTGTACCCACCCGGGTCGGAACCTGCCCACCTGATCGGCTGCTGAGGGCCCTCCAACGCCCCCGGACACGTGGTGGTGAGTTCCTCGCTCAACTCGCTCCAGCCGAAGTCCGGGGAGAAATCGATCGTGGTGACCCGTTCGCCGGCCGAGGTCTGGTAGCTGGTCCGCACCTCACCCCACTTGCCCACCAAAGCCCCCGTCCTGACGGTGCCCGCCGGCAACTCGATGGAATAGCCGCCGAAGGGGTCGCTGGCGACCACCCCCGCAGGCACTCTGGCAGCCGCAGGGGTTGTCGCTGACGCGAGCGCCGAGGCCGGCGTGCCGCGCGATGCCGCCGTCTCCGCTGCTGGCGCCCCGCACCCGGACAACAACAGCGTCGCGGCAAGCATCAAGGCAGGAACACCGGGGGAAGTCATGCCCGGCAGAATACTGACCAGGCTCAGCCACCCCCACCGCGTCCACCCCTCTTGCGCAGTCATGGCGGCCAACGACGAAGCGCCTTCGGCTCTGGGAGCCGCTCGTGCCGCCACGCCCGCAGAGGCTTGTGTCGCTCCGGTGGAGGGAGCAAGCGTGAGTTCCCTCTACTTCCTGGCACCGACCGATGCCGATGCGTTGCCGTTCGTCGGCCACCTGGACGAATTGCCGAACGCCGATCATGTCAACGCCCACGACCTGATCCGCCTCGCCCAGCGAGGACACGACCGACACCTCCCCCGCCACAACTGGTACGAACTGTAAGAAGCACCCGACCTGCGGCATTTAGTCGGTCGTGCGCTCGGGAACCGGAGCCGACAGGCTACCCTCACGCACCCTGCGGCATAGAAAGCGGATGTCGGTTGGATCGGTGGCTCTTGGTTGAGGGCGTGTGCGATTCTGACGAGGTGACTGGAGGCAACCGGAGAGCACTGGCGGGGCTGGCCGTCTTGGGTGTCCTACTCCCAGCCCTCCTCCTGATCACCGGCGTGTGGCGTCCCTTCTCAGTTCGTACACTCACCCCCGAGGGTGTGGCGCGCTTGGGGGCTGCGGAAGATGTCAACCTTGTTGGGTCAGTTGATGCTCGGGTTGGTTGAGTTCGTGTCGTCTGGGGGTTTGTTGATCCAGGCGGCGATGGGTAGGGCGTGCGGGACGGGGTGCTGGTGGACGAACCGTTCGGGGTGGGCGGC
>JAAYTZ010000082.1 GCA_012517965.1 Propionibacterium sp.
CCGCAGCGACGTCGCCGCCGAGATCGGTGCCCGCCTCGACGCGCTCGCCGGTGAGGGCGGTCGCCGGTCGCGGCGGCCGCGCGGCGAAGGCGACGGGGCCCAGCAGCCGGGCGAGCGTCGTCCCGAGCGGCAGGACCGCCAGCAGCAGCCGCCGGCCGATCGGGGCGGCGACTTCGACGACGACGGCGGCAGCCGCCGGAACCGTCGGCGCCGCAACCGCGACCGCTCGAACCGGCGCGGCCGCAGCGGTGTGGCGCCCGCGGGCATCGCCGGCCTGGAGAGCGAGCCGACCGTCACCGAGGACGACGTGCTGCTCGACGTGCGCGGCATCCTCGACGTCCTCGACAACTACGCCTTCGTCCGGACGAGCGGCTACCTGCCCGGCCCCAACGACGCCTACGTGTCGCTGTCCATGGTGCGGAAGTGGGGGCTGCGGAAGGGCGACATCGTCACCGGCGCGATCCGGGCGCCGCGCGACGGGGAACGGCGCGAGAAGTTCAACCCGCTGGTCCGCATCGACACCATCAACAACGACGACCCCGCCAAGGCGATCGGACGCGTCGAGTTCAACAAGCTGACGCCCCTGTACCCGCAGGAGCGCCTCCGCCTCGAAACCTCGGCGACCAACATGACCGGCCGCATCGTCGACCTGGTCGCTCCGATCGGCAAGGGGCAGCGCGGCTTGATCGTGTCCCCGCCCAAGGCGGGCAAGACGATGGTGATGCAGAACATCGCCAACGCGATCACCGCCAACAACCCCGAGGTGCACCTCATGGTGGTGCTGGTCGACGAGCGGCCCGAGGAGGTCACCGACTTCCAGCGCTCCGTGAAGGGAGAGGTCATCGCCTCCACCTTCGACCGGCCCGCCGACGACCACACCACGGTCGCCGAGCTCGCGATCGAGCGCGCCAAGCGGCTCGTCGAGCTGGGTCGCGACGTCGTCGTCCTGCTGGACGGCATCACCCGGCTCTCGCGGGCGTACAACTTGGCGGCGCCGGCGTCCGGCCGCATCCTGTCGGGCGGCGTCGACTCGGCGGCGCTCTACCCGCCGAAGAAGTTCTTTGGCGCGGCCCGCAACGTCGAGAACGGCGGTTCGCTGACGATCCTCGCCACCGCGCTGGTCGAGACGGGCTCGAAGATGGACGAGGTGATCTTCGAGGAGTTCAAGGGCACCGGGAACATGGAGCTGCGGCTGCGCCGCGAACTCGCCGACAAGCGGATCTTCCCGGCGATCGACCCGGTGGCCTCCGGCACCCGCCGCGAGGAACTCCTGCTCACCCGCGAGGAACTGGCGATCATCTGGAAGCTGCGCCGCGTCCTCTCGGGCCTCGACGATCAGCAGGCGCTGGAGATGCTGCTCAACCGGATGAAGAAGACGCAGTCCAACCTGGAGTTCCTGCACGTCATCAGCCGCACGACGCCGAGCGCGGAGTAGCGGGGATCGGCCGCACGGTTTGGGGATCGGGCGGGGATACGGCAAAATGGTCCCTCGGTGCCGGTTCACGCCCGGGCTCGCCGAGCCCCGAAGCGCTGGCGACCCGGCGAGATTCGAGGAGCAACCATGAAGCAGGGCATCCACCCGGAGTACAAGGAGACCGTCGTCACCTGTAGCTGCGGGAACACCTTCACCACGCGCAGCACCAGCCGGACGGGCAGCCTGCACGCCGAGGTCTGCGCCGCCTGCCACCCGTTCTACACGGGCAAGCAGAAGATCCTGGACACCGGCGGCCGCGTCGCGCGCTTCGAGAAGCGCTACGCGAACCTCAAGAAGTCCAAGTAGCGACGTCGACGCCGGGTTCGGGGCCAGCCCCCGGGCCCGGCGTTTCGTTCGCGTCGCACCGCCGGAAGGAAGACATGTTCGAGGCCGCCGACCAGTTCCGGGCCGAACACGCCGAGCTCGAGCGGCAGCTCGCCGACCCGGCGACCCACGCCGACACGGCCCGCGCGAAGCGCATCGGGCGTCGCTACACCGAGCTCTCCGGCATCGTGAGGGCGCTCAACGAGTACGACCGGCTCACCGACGACCTGGGGGCGGCGCGCGAACTCGCCGAGGAGGACGCCGGGTTCGCCGCCGAGGCCGAGCGTCTCGCGGCTCGGCTGGACGAGGTGACCGCCCGCCTCACCCAGTTGCTGGCGCCCCGCGACCCGCTGGACGCCGAGGACGCGATCCTCGAGATCAAGTCGGGCGAGGGCGGCGAGGAGTCGGCCCTGTTCGCGCGCGACCTGTTCGAGATGTACTCCCGCTACGCGGCGACCGTGGGCTGGAAGGTCGAGGTTCTCGACGAGCAGGAGACCGACCTGGGCGGCTACAAGAGCGTGACGCTCGCGGTCAAGGCGACCGGCGCCGCCGAGCCGGGCCGGCTGCCCTACGGGGCGCTCAAGTTCGAGGGCGGCGTCCACCGGGTGCAGCGCGTCCCGGTCACGGAGACGCAGGGGCGCATCCACACCTCCGCCGCTGGCGTCCTGGTCACCCCGGACGTCGAGGACGCCGACGCCGTCGAGATCAGCGACGAGGACCTGCGCATCGACGTCTACCGCAGCTCCGGGAAGGGCGGTCAGGGGGTCAACACCACCGACTCGGCGGTCCGCATCACCCACCTGCCCACCGGCACCGTGGTCACCTGCCAGAACGAGCGCAGCCAGCTCCAGAACAAGGAACAGGCGATGCGGATCCTGCGCTCCCGGCTGGCGGCGATGGCCGCCGAGCAGGCGGACGCCGAGGCGGCGGCCGCCCGCAAGTCGCAGGTGCGCACCGTGGACCGCTCCGAGCGCATCCGCACCTACAACTTCCCGGAGAACCGGATCGCGGACCATCGCATCGGCTACAAGGCCTACAACCTCGACCAGGTCCTGAACGGCGACCTCCAGGCGGTGATCGACGCACTGCAGGCCGCCGATCTCGCCGAGCGACTCGACGCCCTCAACGCCTGATGCGTCCCTCCGCGGCCATCCGGGCCACGGGACTCCCCGCCCACGAGGCCCGGCAGTTGCTGGCGCACGTGCTGGGCGTCGACCTGCGGTCGCTGCCCCTCGTCCCGCGGGTCTCGGACGCCGACGCGGCGGCCCTCGCGGCGCTGGCCGCTCGCCGCCGGACGGGGGAGCCGCTCCAGCACCTGACCGGGCGGGCGTTCTTCCGGACGGTCGAGGTGGAGGTCGGCCCCGGGGTCTTCGTCCCGCGGCCCGAGACCGAACTGCTGGCCGGCTGGGCCCTGGACGTCCTGCGGGCCGGGCCGGGGGCGTCCGCGGTGGTCGTGGAGCTGTGCGCGGGGTCCGGGGCGATCAGCCGGGCGCTGGCGACCGAGCTGCCCGGCCCGGAGTACCACGCCGTCGAGTTGAGCGGCGAAGCCTGGCCCTACCTGGTGCGCAACCTGGCCGGCACCGGTGTCCGGCCGGTCCTGGCCGACATGGCGCAGGCCCTGCCCGAACTCGACGGGCGGGTCGACCTCGTGGTGGTGAACCCGCCGTACGTTCCCGAGTCCGTCCGGGACACGTTGCCGGCCGACGTGCTCCACGACCCCGACCTGGCGCTGTTCGCCGGGTCGGACGGGCTGGCCGCGCTGCGGGTCGTCGTGGCCGCGTCGGCGCGGCTGCTGCGCCCCGGCGGCTGGGTGGGGGCCGAGCACGACGACACGCACGGCGCGACGGCGCCCGCGCTGTTCGCGGCGCACGGCGGCTTCACCGACATCGCCGACCACCGCGATCTGCTCGGCCGGGACCGGTTCGTGGTGGCCCGGAGGGCGCCGAGGCCCGATGCTGGCAGGATGACCCCGTGAGCACAGGAGAGCAGGGGCCGCGGGTGTTCGACACGTCGGCCGACGCCGAGGCGGCCTTCGAGGCCGCAGCGGACGCCGTCGCCGCCGGCGAGGTCATCGTGCTGCCGACCGACACCGTCTACGGGGTCGGCGCCGACCCGTTCTCGCCCCAGGCCGTGCAGCGGCTGCTGGACGCCAAGCGCCGGGGCCGCGACATGCCGCCCCCCGTCCTGGTCGCCGAGGTCGAGATGGTCCGGTCGTTGGTGCGCGGGGTGGACGACCGCCTCGACGCGATCGCGCGCGCCTTCTGGCCCGGGCCGCTGACGCTCATCGCCACCGCTCCCGACAGCCTCCGCATGGATCTCGGCGATCGGGGCAGCACGATCGCGGTGCGGGTGCCCGATCACGAGTTCACCCGGGAGTTGCTGCGCCGCACCGGGCCGCTCGCGGTCAGTTCGGCGAACATCAGCGGGCGGGACGCGGCCTTGACGATCGCCGACGCCGTCGACCAGTTGGGCGACACCGTCAGCGTGTATCTCGACGGGGGCACGATGTCCGGCCCGGTGCCGTCCACGATCATCGACCTGTCCGGGCCCCGGCCCCGCCTGCTGCGCGCCGGGCGCCTCACGGTCGCCGAGATCAACGCGGTCGTCCCGGGCCTGCTCGAGGACCCGGACCGGCCCGAGGGGGCCACCCAGCCGGACGCCGTCCCGCCCGCCGACGCCGTGGCGGACCAGCCGGGGGAGAAGGGCGACTAGCACCGTGCGCGAGTACGTGCTGGTGCTGCTCGTCGCGGCCGCGGTGACCTATCTGGTCGCCAGCCTCGCCCGCCGGGTCGCCTACCTGGTCAAGGCGGTGGCTCTGGTCCGCGACCGTGACGTCCACACCAAGCCCGTGCCCTACTTCGGCGGGCTGGCCATGCTGGCCGGGCTCGCGGCCGCCTTCGGCCTGGCGGGCGCCCTGCCCTGGCTGGGCAGCATCCCGTTGGTCCGCAACGATGTGCGCGGCATCTTCGCAGCTGCGGTGGTGATCTGTGGCATCGGGGCGCTCGACGACCTGATCGAACTGGGGGCGCTCGCGAAGCTGTCCGGGCAGGTGCTCGCCGCCGGCGTCCTGGTGCTGAACGGCGTCCGGTTCTACTGGATCCCGCTCGCCGACCGCGTTGTGACCCTCGACGGCGCGATGTCGGTCCTCGCGGCGATCCTGTTCGTCCTGCTGTGCGTCAACGCCATCAACTTCATGGACGGCCTCGACGGCCTCGCTGCCGGGGTGACCGCCATCGGAACGAGCGCCTTCTTCGCCTACGCCTACCTGCTCGCCTACGAGCAGGATCTGGTGCGCTCGACGACCGCCTCCCTGGTCATGGTGGCCACCTGCGGCGTGTGCCTCGGCTTCCTGCCGCACAACGTGCACCCGGCCCGGATGTTCATGGGGGACTCGGGCTCGATGCTGCTGGGCCTGTTGCTGGCCACCAGCGGGATCAGCCTGACCGGTCAGATCGACCCCTCGCGCGTCAACCCCGAGGGGGGCGCGCTGGTGAGCGCGTTCCTGCCGCTGCTGCTGCCGATCGCGGTGATGGCGCTTCCGGTGATCGACCTGGTCAGCGCCTATGTCCGCCGCACGCTGGCCGGGCGGCTGTGGTACCAGGCGGACAAGCAGCACCTGCACCACCGCATGCTGCAGTTGGGCCACCCGCACGGTCGGGCTGTGTTGTTGCTGTGGCTGTGGTCGTTCGTGATCGCCTACGGCACGGTGTTGATCGGCGTCACCGGGAGCGGTTGGGCTGTACTGGCGGTGGCGGCGGCGGCGGGGGTTGCGGTGTTCCTCACCTGGGGCCCCCGTCGTCGTCACCGAACGGACGCCGCCGTGCCGGACGGCGTCCCGACGGCCCCGGGGGGCGCGGCCGGGCCGGGTGCGGACGGGGGAGCGACGTGACCGGGGTTCGACCGGACGCCCCCGTGCCGGCCCCGCCTGGGCTGGGCCCGAACCAGGCGCGGGCGCTGACCCTGCTCAAGGCGGGGGCGATCGGCGGCCATCTCGGAGCCGCGGCCGCCACGGGCTTCTTCGTCGCCGGTCGGGGCGTGACGAGCGGTCTGTGGTGCCTGCTGGCGGCCGGGGTCACGCTGGCGTTCTACATCGTCGGCCAGGCGGTGCAGGTGCGCGTCGCCGACGAGCCGCCGCAGCGGGTCCTCGTCGCCGCGCTGGTGTCCTACGGCGTCCGCGTGAGCGCCTTGGGCGGCCTGCTGGCGGTGGCGATCACGCAGGGCGAGCGCCTGCAGACGATGGACCGCACGGCGGTGGTGGTCGGCACCCTCGCGGTCGTCGTCGGGTGGCTGACCGCCGAGATCGTCGCCTTTTCGAGGATGCGGGTTCCGCTCTACGAGCCCCCTTCCCGGAAACCCGGCACGCCCTCTGCGGGTCGTGGTTGACTGCTGCTAGAGTCCGAGCCCAGCGGACGGTAGTGGGCAGCGTCGACCAGACAGCCTCGTAGTTACGGACTTCGGCTCGTCCCGGGCCCGTGGGCGCCGCTCCCGACGTGCAACACAACAGACGCGGCGACACCTGCAGGAGGATTCATGGGAGGGCTCGGCAGCCTGTTGGTCCCGCTCGAAGGTGACGCGACCGGTTGGGCCGCCTGCGGCGGCGAACACCACTGGCCCCCGGGCCAGACCAGCTTCTGCTCCCGTCCCCTGTTCCCGCAGTTGGGGGAGCAGTTCTCGTGGCTGAACAACCACATGGCGCAGGCGGTCATCGCGGCGATCCTGGTGATCGGGTTCTGGGTGGTCATGGCGCGCGGGCACTCGCTGGTGCCGGGCAAACGGCAGGCGTTCGGCGAGATGGCCTACGACCTGGTGCGCAACGGCATCGCCCGCGACATCCTGGGCCACGACTTCAAGCCGTTTATCCCCTACCTGCTCACGCTGTTCTCGTTCATCCTGGTGAACAACCTGTTCGGGGAGTTCTTCCTCTTCATGTTCCCGACCTTCAGCAAGATCGGGTACGTCTACGCGTTGGCCCTCCTGTCCTGGCTGCTTTACAACGGGGTGGGCATCCGCAAGTTCGGGTTCGGTGGCTACATGAAGCGCACCTGCCTGCCTCCCGGCGTCCCGAAGGCGCTGTGGATCATCATCGTTCCCCTGGAGTTCCTCTCCAACATCATCGTGCGGCCGGTCACGCTGGCTCTTCGTCTCTTCGCCAATCTGTTCGCCGGTCACCTGGTGGTGCTGGTGTTCGTGGTCGGCGGCTCCCTGCTCCTCACCACGACGGAGCGCCTCGGGGGCTTCGACATCCCGCTGCTCAAGACGGCCGGCGTGGTCTCGATCCTCTTCAGTTTCGCGGTGTTCGCCCTGGAACTGTTGATCTCCTTCATCCAGGCTTACGTGTTCACCGTCCTGACCGCCCAGTACGTGTCCTCGGCGCTGGCCGAGGAACACTGATCCATCGGACCCGTAGAAGAAACCGACACAACCACCGAAAGGCAAAGCAATGCTCCTCGAGATCAGCGGCAACCTGAACATGATCGGCTACGGCCTTGCGACCATCGGCCCCGGCATCGGTGTCGCCATGGTCTTCAGCGCGGTCATCAACGGCACGGCCCGCCAGCCCGAGGCTCGCGGCGCGATGATGGGGACCGCCTGGATCGGGTTCGCCATCGTCGAGGCCCTCGCCATCATCGGCATCGCCCTCGCGTTCGTGCTCAGCTGAGGTAGCGATCATGCTGCCGCTGATCGATTTCGGCCCCTTGGTTCCCCAGGAGCCGGCCGAGATCCTCGTGGGCCTGGTCCTCTTCTTCATCATCCTGTTCGCGATGTCGAAAGTGGTCGTGCCCATGTTCGAGAGGACCTACGCCGAGCGTAGTGCCGTCATCCAGGGCGGCATCGAGCGTGCGGAGGCGGCCCAGCGTGAGGCGCAGACCGCGCTGGAGAACTACCGGGCCCAGCTCGCCGGCGCCCGCGAGGAGGCCGGCCGGATCCGTGAGGACGCCAAGGCTCAGGGCAGCGCGATCATCGCCGAGATGCGCGCGCAGGCCCAGGAGGAGTCGGCGCGTCTGCTGCAGAACGCGAAGGCTCAGATCGAGGCCGAGCGGGCCGCCGCGGTCGCCCAGCTGCGGGCCGAGGTGGGCGGCCTGGCCACCGGTCTGGCCGGCCGCATCGTCGGGGAGAGCCTCGACGACGATGAGCGTGCCCGGCGGACGGTCGACCGCTTCATCGCCGAACTCGAGCAGGCCGCCGATCAGGCCCCCGCGAGGCAGGCATGAGCGGAAACGCGGAAGCCCGGCAGAGCGCCCTGGACCGGTTCCTGGACGCGGCGCGTCCGTCGGCGGCGTTGAGCGAGGAGCTCTTCGCCGCGGTCGACGCGCTCAGCGGGTCGCCGAGCCTGCGGCGTGCGCTCACCGATCAGGGGACGCCGGTGGCCGCGCGCCTGAACGTGGTGCGCACGCTGTTCGGTGGCCGGGTGTCGGCCGACGCCGTGGCTGTCATCGAGGAGGCCGTCAAGCTGCCATGGGCCACGACCGGGGCGCTGTTGGCCGGAATCGAACGGCAGGGCGTCCGGGCGATCCTTCTCGAGGCGGACGCCCAGGGGCGGCTCGACGCCGTCGAGGACGAGCTGTTCAAGGTTGGCCGCGTGGTGGCCGCCAATCCGGAGTTGCGCCGCGCTGTCGGTGAGCGCCGGGTGGCGCTGGCCGGGCGCCAGCGCCTTCTGGACGACGTGATCGGTGCGAAGGTGCTGCCGGCGACCCGGGCGCTGGCCCGACGCGCCGTCGTCGCCCGTCAGGACTCGTTCGAGAGCACCCTCGACTCCTACCTGAAGACGGCCGCGGCGCTCCGCAACCGCGGGATCGCGACCGTCGAGGTCGCCCGCCCGCTGTCGGCGGAGCAGGAGGCACGACTCCGGGCCGCGTTGAGCCGTCAGGCGGGGCGCGAGGTCACCCTGCACGTCATCGTCAACCCCGCCGTCCTCGGCGGTGTCCGCGTGTCCCTGGGTGACGAGGTCATCGAGGGCACCGTGGCCGGGCGTCTGTCCGACGTGCGGCGCAAGCTGAGCTAATCCACACCAGAAACGATAAGGACGCACACCATGGCGGAACTCCAGATTCGTCCCGAGGAGATCAGGGACGCCCTTGATCGGTTTGTCCAGAACTACACGCCCGACACGGCCTCCCGCGACGAGGTCGGTGTCGTCGCGACGTCCGGCGACGGCATCGCGCGGGTCGAGGGACTGCCGTCCGTCATGGCGAACGAGCTGCTGGAGTTCTCCAACGGCACGCTGGGGATCGCGCTGAACCTCGACGTCACCGAGATCGGTGTTGTCGTACTCGGCGAGTCGGAGGGCATCGAGGAGGGCTCCCAGGTGCGCCGCACCGGCGAGGTGCTGTCGGTGCCGGTGGGCGACGGCTACCTCGGCCGCACCGTCGACGCGATGGGCAACCCCATCGACGGGCTCGGCGAGATCGCGCCGCTCGAGGGGCGCCGCCTCCTCGAACTCCAGGCGGCCGGCGTCATGGACCGTCAGGAGGTGCGGGAGCCCCTGCAGACCGGCATCAAGGCCATCGACGCGATGATCCCGATCGGCCGCGGCCAGCGCGAGCTCATCATCGGCGACCGCAAGACGGGCAAGACCGCCGTCGCGATCGACACGATCATCAACCAGAAGGCCAACTGGGAGTCGGGCGACCCGAAGAAGCAGGTGCGCTGCATCTACGTCGCCATCGGCCAGAAGGGCTCGACGGTCGCTGCGCTGCGCAAGATCCTCGAGGACGCCGGCGCGCTGGAGTACACCACGATCGTCCACTCGCCGGCCTCCGATCCCGCCGGCTTCAAGTACATCGCACCCTACACGGGTTCCGCCATCGGGCAGCACTGGATGTACCAGGGCAAGCATGTCCTGATCGTCTTCGACGACCTCACCAAGCAGGCCGAGGCCTACCGGTCCATGTCGCTGCTGCTGCGCCGCCCGCCGGGCCGCGAGGCCTACCCCGGCGATGTCTTCTACCTGCACTCCCGCCTGCTCGAGCGCTGCGCCAAGCTCTCCGAGGAACTCGGCGGCGGCTCGATGACCGGCCTGCCGATCATCGAGACCAAGGCGAACGACGTCTCGGCGTACATCCCGACCAACGTGATCTCGATCACCGACGGCCAGATCTTCCTGCAGTCCGACCTCTTCAACGCCAACCAGCGCCCCGCCATCGACGTGGGCATCTCGGTGTCCCGCGTGGGTGGTGCCGCGCAGATCAAGGCAATGAAGGGGGTTGCGGGCACGCTCAAGATCGGCCTGGCCCAGTACCGCGACATGCAGGCGTTCGCGATGTTCGCCTCCGACCTGGACGCCGCGTCCCGCCGCCAGCTCGACCGGGGCGCCCGCCTCACCGAACTGCTGCGCCAGCCCCAGTACACGCCCTACCCGGTCGAGGAGCAGGTGGTCAGCGTGTGGGCCGGCAACAACGGCTACTTCGACTCGATCCCGGTCAACGAGGTGCTCCGGTTCGAGCGCGAGCTGCTCGACCACCTGCGGCGCAACACCTCGATCCTGACGACGATCGCCGAGACCCAGAAGTTCGACGACGACACGCAGCGCGCGGTGGCCGCCGAGATCGACAAGGTCAAGGCCTCGTTCGAGTCGGTCGAGAACAAGTTGATGGACGGGAACGACCAGCATGCGCGGCCGCTCGAGGACGGCGTCGCTCAGGCCGAGCAGATCAGGGTCTGATCCATGGGCGCCGGATTGCGCGAGTTGAGGCAACGACGGAAGTCGGTGACCTCGACCAAGAAGATCACGAAGGCGATGGAACTGATCGCCGCCTCGAAGATCATCAAGGCCCAGCACGCCGCCAACGAAGCCCTGCCGTACACGCGCGAACTCAACCGCGCGGTCGCGGCGGTGGCCACCCGCTCGACGTGGCCCCACCCCATGACGCGGCCGAAGAACGAGCCGGACGCCCCGCACAAGCGGGCCGCCCTGATCTTCTTCACCTCCGACCGCGGCATGAACGGCGCCTACAGCTCGAACGCCATCAAGACCGCGGCACGCATGGCGAGCCGGCTCCGGGCGGAGGGCAAAGAAGTCAAGCGGTACGCCGTCGGCAAGAAGGGCATCGACTACCTGGCCTTCCGGGACATGGAGATTGAGGCGAGCTGGTCGGGATTCTCGGACAGCCCGAAGTACGACAACGCCCGCGACATCGCGAATCGGCTCATTGAGGACTTCCTCAAACCCCACGAGGAGGGCGGCGTCGACGAGATCTGGGCGGTGTACACCCGGATGGAGTCGATGCTGACCCAGACGCCGCGCGTCCGTCGCCTCCTGCCGCTCGAAGTGGTCGAGGGGCTTCGAGAGATCGACCCGCACACGGCCACCGCCCTGTACGACTTCGAGCCGGACCCCGAGACGGTGCTCAACGAACTCATGCCGCTGTACATCCGCAGCCGCGTGTGGTTCTACCTGCTGCAGTCGGCGGCGTCGCAGCTCGCGAGCCAGCAACGGGCGATGAAGTCCGCGACCGACAACGCCGAGCAACTGATCGAGGATCTGACGCGCCAGGAGAACCAGGCCCGCCAGAGCGAGATCACGCAGGAAATCAATGAGATCGTGGGCGGCGCGAGCGCCCTCAGTGAGTCCCAGGCCGCCGACTAAGGCCCAAAGCGAGGAAGAACCAATGACCGTGACGCTTGACAGCACTGCCGGCACCGCCACCAAGACCCCGGGCGTGGGCCGGGTCGCGCGGGTGATCGGCGCCGTCGTCGACATCGAGTTCCCGCCGGACCAGATGCCCGACATCATGAACGCCCTCCTCATCGACATCGACGCCGGCGAGATGTCGCGCACCATCACCGCCGAGGTCGCCCTGCACGTCGGGGACAACATCGTCCGGGCGATCTCCCTGAAGCCCACCGACGGGATGCGCCGAGGCACCGAGGTGCGCGACACCGGCGCCCCGATCTCCGTGCCGGTCGGTGATGTCACCAAGGGACACGTCTGGAACGTGACCGGCGACTGCCTCAACCTGGCCGAGGGCGAGACGCTCGAGATCAAGGAACGCTGGCCGATCCACCGCCAGCCGCCGGACTTCGACGAACTCGAGCCCAAGACGCAGATGCTGGAGACCGGCATCAAGGTCCTCGACCTGCTGACCCCGTACGTGCAGGGCGGCAAGATCGGCCTGTTCGGCGGCGCGGGCGTGGGCAAGACCGTGCTCATCCAGGAGATGATCTACCGCATCGCCCACAACTTCGGCGGCACCTCGGTGTTCGCCGGCGTGGGCGAGCGCACCCGTGAGGGCAACGACCTGATCCACGAGATGATCGAGGCCGGCGTCATGAAGGACACCGCCCTGGTCTTCGGCCAGATGGACGAGCCGCCGGGCACCCGCCTCCGCGTCGCCCTGTCGGCCCTGACCATGGCCGAGTACTTCCGTGACGTCGCGGGCCAGGACGTGCTGCTGTTCATCGACAACATCTTCCGGTTCACGCAGGCTGGCTCGGAGGTGTCGACACTGCTCGGCCGGATGCCCTCCGCCGTGGGCTACCAGCCCAACCTCGCCGACGAGATGGGCCAACTGCAGGAGAGGATCACGTCGGTCAAGGGCCACTCCATCACGTCGATGCAGGCCATCTACGTGCCCGCCGACGACTACACCGACCCGGCCCCGGCCACCACCTTCGCGCACCTGGACGCCACCACCGAACTCAGCCGCGACATCGCGTCGCGTGGCCTCTACCCGGCCGTCGACCCGCTGACCTCGACGTCGCGCATCCTCGACCCCCAGTTCGTGGGCCAGGAGCACTACGACGTGGCGACCCGTGTGAAGCAGATCCTGCAGCGCAACAAGGAACTCCAGGACATCATCGCGATCCTGGGCGTCGACGAGTTGTCCGAGGAGGACAAGATCATCGTCGGCCGCGCTCGCCGCATCCAGCAGTTCCTCAGCCAGAACACCTACATGGCTACCAAGTTCACCCAGATCGAGGGCTCCACCGTTCCGTTGAAGGACACCATCGAGTCCTTCAAGATGATCTGCGACGGCGAGGTCGACCACGTCGCCGAGCAGGCTTTCTTCAACGTGGGCGGCATGGACATGGTCATGGAGAACTGGGACCGGATCCAGAAGGAAGGCTGAGCATGGCCGACGACACCCTGTTTGTCGAGGTGGTGTGCGCCGACGGCCGCGTCTGGGAGGGGGAGGCCCGCTCGGTCGTCGCGCGCACCACGGAGGGTGACATCGGGATCCTGCCCCGCCACGAGCCGATCCTGTCGGTGCTGGTGCCGTGCGCGGCGGAGATCCTGACGACCACCGGCACCGAGCGCGAGATCGTCGCCATCGACGGCGGGTTCATCTCCGTCGCCGACAACCGGGTGTCGCTGATCAGCCCGCACGCAGCGCTGGCCAAGTCGATCTCGCTCTACGAGGCCGAGGCCGAACTGGCCAAGGCGCAGGCGGCGCTGAACCAGGGCGACATCGACGACGAGACGCGGCGGCACTACAACCGCGCCTTGGCGCAGGTGCTGGCCGCTCAGAAGGCCGGCGGCAAGCGCTGAACCCGGGGCGGGGCGCGAGGAGGAGAGAGGGTGGTCGACGGACTGGCCGTGGTCGAGCTGGTGCTGGTACTGGTCGTCGTGGCTGCCCTCGTCCCGGTCGCGCTGCTCGTGGCCAGGCGCCGCTGGCTCAGTCAGAAGGGCTGGGTCTTCGACTGCTCCGTACGCCGTCTCGAGGCGACTCCGAGTTCCTCCTGGACGCTCGGGGTCGCTCGGTTTAACGGCGAGACCGTCGAGTGGTACCGGGTGTTCTCGTGGTCTCTGCGGCCCGCGCTCACCTTCACCCGGGGTGCGACCCAGGTCGTCGCCACGCGCGACGCCACCGACGGCGAGCGTCCCGTTCTGGCCGACCAGCAGCGGATCGCGCAACTGCGGGGTGGGGGCGCAGCCATCGAGGTCGCGATGGTGCCCGCCAGCATGACGGCCTTCCTCTCGTGGCTGGAGTCCGCTCCACCCGGTTTCGGTTACCGCGCCTGAGGCGCGGTTCCGTCCGCCTGCCCCGTGATCCTGGCCCGCTGCCGGCGGGCACGCTCGTCACCGGGTTCCCGGTCTCGGCCGGGCACCCAGAGCACCTCGGCGTCCACGCCGTTCACCAGCCGGGACGCGATGAACAGCAGGTCCGAGAGCCGGTTGAGGTAGGTGAGAGCCAACGGGTTCACCCCGCCGGGGGCGGCGTCCGGACCGGCGGCGAGGCCGCACTGCTCGGCCGCCCGCCAGGCCGCCCGCTCGGCGCGCCGCACGACGGTGCGGGCGAGGTGCAGGTGCGCGCCGGCGGGGGAGCCCCCGGGCAGGATGAACGAGTTCAACGCGGGCAGCCCGGCGCCGAACTCGTCGCACCAGGCCTCCAGCCGGTCCACGCTCGCCTGCTCGATCCGCAGGGGCGGCCAGGCCGGCTCGGGGACGACCGGGGTCGACAGATCCGCGCCGAGATCGAACAGTTCGTTCTGGATGGTCCGCAGCGCGTCGGCCAGGGCGTCCGGCAGCCCCGGCTGGAGGAGCACCAGCCCGAGCACCGAGTTGGCCTCGTCGACCTCGCCGTAGGCCGCCACCCGGGCGTCCGTCTTGCGGGTCTCGCTCATGTCCGACAGCCGGGTGCTGCCGGCATCACCGGTGCGGGTGTAGATGCGAGTCAGGTTGACCATGACGCCCACCCTATGTGAGCTTGGTCGGGTGAAGCGCTTCCTGACCCTCGGCCTGGCCGCACCGTTGGCGCTGAGCGCCTGCGCGGTGGCCCCGACCCAGCCCACCGGCACCACGCCCACCGGCTCCACCGTGTCCTGCTCCTACCGCACGACGAACCAGCCCGCCAAGCCCGTCGACCCACCGTCCGGAGCGGACGTGCCGGCCACCGGCACCGCGGCCGTCGTGCTGCACTTCGCGGCCGGGGACGTCACGATCACGCTCGACCGGGCGGCGGCCCCCTGCACCGCGCACTCGTTCGAGTCGCTGGCCCAGCAGGGGTGGTTCAACGACACCGCCTGCCACCGGCTGGGCACCCAGGGCGTCCACTTCCTGCAGTGCGGCGATCCCACCGGGACCGGCCGCGGCGGCCCCGGGTACTGGTTCGACGACGAACTGGCGCGGACCGTCACGCCCTACCCGGCGGGCGTCGTCGCGATGGCCAACTCGGGTCCCAACACCAACGGGTCGCAGTTCTTCATCGTCTACGAGCAGACGAACTTCCCAGCGGCCTACACGCAGTTCGGCCGGATCGACGCGAAGGGGCTCGCGGTGATCACGGCTCTCGCCGCGGGCGGAACCGACGACAGCGAACGGGCCGGCACGGGCCGCCCACTGGCGGACACGCGCATCACGTCGGCCTCGATCGGCTGAGGGCCCGGCCGGCTCAGGGCAGCGGCCGATCGAGGTGTTCGGCGAGCAGGAAGTTCCGGATGCCCTCGACGACCGTGTCCGGGTCGTCGCTGTGCACCCAGTGCCCGGCGCCCGGCACCGTCAGCAGGGCCGCGCGCGGAAACAGCGCCAGCATCGGCCCGAAGTGCTCCGGGCGGACGTACTCGGACCGTTCGCCGCGGATCCACAGCACCGGCCCGTCGTAGCGTCCCGTCACCTCGTCGGGCCAGCCGCTGATCTGCGGCAGGGCGTCCGCCAGCAGGTCGAGGTGCAGCTGCCACGACCACTTGCCCTTCTTCCGCCGCAGGTTCTGCAGGAGGAAGTCGCGGACGGCTGGTTCGGGGACGTCCTCGGCGATCAGGTCGGACGCCGCCCCGCGGCTCTCCAGCCGGGTCAGGTCGAGCGAGCGCAGCGCGTGGACGATGCGCCCGAAGCCGTAGCCGTGGCTGCTGTCGTCGGGCGCGATGTCGACGACGACCAGGCCCCTGACCAGGTCGGGCCGGCGCAGCGCCAGCACCATCGCGACCTTCCCGCCCATGGAGTGCCCGACCACCGTGAGTCCGGCCGCCGAGCCGAGGCGCTCGTCGATGTCGTGCGCGACGGCGTCCGCCATGTCGACATAGCCGAAGTGGTCGGACCAGGGGCTGTGGCCGTGGTCGGGCAGGTCGAGCAGCAGGCTGGTGGCCTGGGGCAGCAGGCCCTTGGCGATCTGGGTCCAGTTGCGGCCCTGCCCGAACAGACCGTGCATGAACACCAGGTTGGGCCGGCCGGGACCGACCAGGCGGGTGTGCAGGCTCATCAGCGCCTCCGGGTCCAGCACTGACGGTGCCAGTGCCGTCGCTCCTCGACCGCGGACGCCGAGCCGATGCTCGGCACGTCGGGCCAGACCACCAGGTGGGGTTCGCCGGGCCGGATGTCGCGGTTGCAGCCGGGGCACAGGTAGGTCTTGTCGGCGCGGCCGGCCGTGATGGCCTGGACGACCCAGCGCCCGTCGGCCTTCGTGGCGACGGTGGCGAACCCGGAGGACAGCGGACGTGGCGGCCGCAGGTGCTTGCTGGGACGTCGCGCCATGGCCCTCACCCTAACGGGTACAGTGCCCCGGTGCGATTGCTGATTGCCCGGTGCCAGGTGGACTACGCCGGACGGCTCTCCGCGCACCTGCCGATGGCGCCGCGGCTGATCCTGTGCAAGGCGGATGGGTCGATCTCCATCCACGCCGACGACCGGGCCTACAAGCCGCTGAACTGGATGAACCCGCCGTGCACGATCGTCGTCCGCGACTCCGACCCCGACGACGCCGACGAGGCGCACCTGCTGCAGGTGTGGGAGGTGCGCAACCGCGACGACGACACCCTGCGCATCGCGATCGCCGACATCCTGCACGACAGCGACCACGAGCTGGGGGCCGACCCCGGGCTGGTCAAGGACGGTGTCGAGGCGCATCTGCAGGCGCTCCTGGCCGAGCACCCCGAGACGTTCGGGTCGGGCTGGCGGCTGGTCCGGCGGGAACACCCCACCCCCATCGGGCCGGTCGACCTGCTCTGCCGCGACGACGCGGGCGGCTACGTCGCCGTGGAAGTGAAGCGGCGGGGCGAGATCGACGGCGTGGAGCAGTTGGCCCGCTACCTGGAGTTGTTGAACAGCGACCCGCACCTGCGCCCGGTGCGGGGCGTCTTCGCGGCGCAGCTGATCAAGCCGCAGGCCCGGGTGCTGGCCGCCACGCGCGGGATCACCTGCGTCACCGTCGACTACGACGCGCTGCGCGGCCTGGACAACGCCGAGGACCGCCTGTTCTGAACCCCGGCGCTCACCGCTCGTCGAGGTGCGGCACCAGTACCTCGCGGTAGAGCAGGATCAGCGAGGCCACGGTCGGGATGGCGAGCAGGGCGCCGACGATGCCCAGCAGGATGCCGCCGCTCAACGCGCCCAGCACGATCAGGGCGGGCGGCACGTTGAGCGACGAGCTGAAGATGCGCGGCTGGACCAGATAGGCGTCCAGCTGGGAGTACACGACGAAGTAGCCGAGCGTGATGAGGCCGGCGTTGGGGGACACCGAGAAGGCGATCGTGGCGACGAGCGCCGCGGCGAACATCCAGCCGACCACCGGGACGAACGCCAGGGCCCCGACCACGATGCACAGCGCGAGCGCGAAGCCACCCAGGCCCACGGCGTTCATCACGACGAAGGAGCCGCCCGCCCACAGGGCGACGACGAGGAACATCCCCGTCAGGTAGCCGCCGATCCGCTCGAACATCTCGTTGGCCAGGTAGCGGACGCGGGGCCGCCGGGACGCCGGGGCCAACTGGTAGATCAGGTTCTTGATGGCGGGCAGCGCGGACAGAAAGTAGAGCGTGAGCACCAGCGTCATCACGGCCGAGAAGACGGTGCTGGCGACCACCAGCCCGGCGCCGAGCAGGCCCCCGAACAGGGCGTTGACCCACGTGCCCGACGTCACGAACTCGGTGACGCGGCCGATGATGTCGAACTGGGCGTCGAGCGCGGCGATCTGATCGTTCTCGCGCAGCGCCTGCAGGTAACCGGGCGCGTTGCGGAACAGGCGCAGGCCCTGCTCGTTGACCATGGGCACGACCGCCCCCACGCCGAGGGACAGCACGACCAGCACCACGAGGGTGACGAGGCCGACGGCGAGCGCCCGGCGGACGCCGCGGCGCACCAGCCACTCGACCACCGGGTTGATGCCCAGGGCGATGAACAGCGACAGGATCACGATCACCAGGATCGTCTGCAGGCTCTGCAGGACGCCGACCAGCCCGATGGCCGCCAGGCCGCCCAGGACGCCCAGGAACCCCGTCTGGAACGGGGCGCGCTCCAGCAGCGAGGGGATCGGCAGCCGCGGGCGGGGCGACGCCGGAGCGGGCTCGCCGCCCGGCCCGCCGGGCGCGCCCGGCCCCGGCCCGTCCGCGCCGGGGGAGACCGGGCTCACGGCGTCCGGGCTGGTCACGGGCTACTCGTCCCGGGCAGGCTCGCCGGGGTCGGGCTCGGCGGGCGCCGGGTCGTCGGTCGTGGGCGACTCGCCCTGGGCGGCCTTGGGGGCGTGCTGACCCTCCTCCTCCGGGAACTCCAGGGCCGTGAGGTTGGCCAGAGAGCTGAGGTTGTTCAGCTGGGCGACCAGTGCCTCCTTGCGCTGCTTGAGCAGGTGCTGCTCCCGCTTGAGCTGCTCCGACCGGCGCACCAGTTCGCCCTCGATCTGCTGGCGCAGTTCGGCGGCCTCGTGCTTGGCGCGGTCCAGCAGGGCGGCCGCCTCCAGGATGGCCTCGGTCTTGATGCGCTCGGCCTCGGCGTGCGCCGCCTGCTGCCGGGCGCGCAGGTCGGCGGCGGCACGGGCCAGCGACTCCTGGAGTTGGTCGGACTGGGTGCGGGCGTCCGCGACCATGCCGGCCAGCTTGTCGCGCAGTTCCCGTTGCTGCGCGTCGAGCGCGGCCAGGGAGGTCTCGCGCTCCGAGGCCACCTCGGCGCGGATCTGGTCGGCCTCGGCCTTGGCCTGGTCGCGGAGGGCCGCCACTTCGTGGGAGACCCGGTTGCGCAACTCGGCGACCTCGGCGGCGACCTGGGCGCGCAGGGCGTCGGTCTCCTCCTTGGCGGTCGCCCGCATGGCCGCGATCTCGGCCTCGGTCTGGGCGCGGAGGCCGTGCAACTCGTCGACCGTGCGGGCGCGCAGGGCCTGCAGTTCGGCGTTGCTCTGGTTGCGCTGGGCCGCCACCTCGGCCGCCGTCGTGTTGCGCAGCTCGTTGGCGTGCGCCTCGGCGGCGGTGCGCTGCTCCGTCACGAACGCCGCGGTGTCGGCGCGCAACGCGGCCGTCTCCCGGGTGGTGCGATCCGTCAGCTGGGCCGCGCTGTGCTCGGCGGCCTGGATGATGTGGGCGGCCTGGGCCCGGGCCGCCTCCAGGATGCCGTCCGCCTGCTGCTGGGCGGCGGCGAGCACCATCGCGCGATGCTTGTCGGCGGCGTCCCGCAGGCCCTGGGCCTCGATGCGGGCCGCCTCGAGCTCGGCGTGGCTCTGCCGTTCCAGTTCGGCGCGGAGCGCCTTCAACTCCTCGATCCCGGTGGTGCGATGGTTGTTTGCTTCGCGTTCCATCTCGAGCCGCACCCGGGCCGCCTGTTCGCGAGCCTCGGACAGCAGCGCGTCCGCCTGGATCTGCGCCTTGGTCACCAGATCGGCGGCCTGGCTCTCGGCGACCTTCAGCAGGGACGCGGTGTGGGCGCCCAGCTTGCTGAAGTCGGTGTCGTCGTTGCGGAGGTTGGCCGCCGTGAGTTCGCGCTGGACCTGCCGGTAGCGCTGCTTGGCCGCCGACAGCTGTTGCTCCATGTCGCGGATGTAGTCGTCGACGGCGCGCTTGTCGTACCCGCGCATGACGGTCGCGAATCCGCGCACGGCCGACGCCGTCTCGTCGAACAGATCCAGGCCGCTCTTGGGGTTGTTCTGGCTCACCGAATTCCTCTTCCTCGCATCGACCCGGGGGGTCCGCCCCTGATGCTAGTCGCTGTGGCCCGTGGTGCTCGCACCCCGCCACGAACAGCACCGGGAGGCCCCGGATGCGCGTACTCCCCGGCGCTGGCCGGGGAGTACGGGAGGTCGGAGCAGGGGTCAGTGCGCCGCGGCCGGGTTGGGCTCGACGAGCTCCAGCAGGATGCCGCCGGTGTCCTTCGGGTGGCAGAAGTTGATGCGGGAGTCGTTCGTGCCGCGCTTGGCCTCGGGATACAGCAGGCGGACGCCGCGCTCCCGCAGCGTGGCGCTCACGGCGTCCAGGTCCTTCACCCGGTAGGCGAGCTGCTGCATGCCGGGGCCGTTGCGGCCGATGAACTTGGCGATGGTGGAGTTCTCGTTGAGGGGGGCCAGCAGCTGGATCTGGGCGTTCTCGGCGAGCTGGTCGCCGGTGCCGATCATGGCTTCCTCGACCCCCTGCTCCTCGTTCCTCTCGCGGTGGAGCAGGCGCCAGCCCATGACTTCGGTGTGGAACTTGATGGCCTCGTCCAGGTCCGGGACGGCGAGACCGACGTGGTCGATGCAGACGAAGAGGTCGTTGTCCATGGCTCCATGCTCCCACCCCGGCGGCGGAGCGGCGTCCCAATTCCCCATCCCGGCCCGCCGCTCCCGCCGGCCGCTGCGGCGCGCCGCTGGCCCCGCGGGGCGGCATCGGGGAAAGTGGAGGTGACCTGATGCCAACGTCCCCGGAGGCCGCATGACCAAGCTCGTGAAGAACGCGCTGTGGGCGCTCATCATCGCGTTCGTCATCTTCTACCTCGTCACGCGGCCCGAGGCGGCCGCCGACATCGTGAAGAGTGTCTTCAGGCTGTTCGACTCCATCGGCCGGTTCTTCAGCCAACTGGCCAAGTAGGCCATGTCCGTCGTCACCGCCCTCCTCCGCCCCGAGGTCGAGCGGCACCTGCTCGAGAGCGAGCGTGAGTTCGTCGTCGACCAGGTGGGGCCCCATCTGATCACCCGCCTGCCGGGGACGGGGATCGCCCTGGCGGGGATGGCTCTGCTGCTGGCGATGCCCTGGCTGGGGGCGGGCTGGCCGGTGGGCCTGGCGCTGGGGCTGGGGCTGGGCCTGCAGGGGCTGTGGAAGATCCACGTCCAGAACATGGACCGGTTCGTCGTCACCAACATGCGCGTGTTCCGGGTGCACGGGGTCTTCAACCAACACCTGGCCAGCGTGCCCATCGTCCGCATCCTCGACATCTCCGTCGAGCAGCCCTTCTGGGGCCAGGTGTTCAACTTCGGCCACTTCGTCTTCGAGTCCGCCGCGCAGGACCAGGGCCTCAAACGCATCAGGTACGTGCCGGACATCGAATTGCGCGACCTCATCATCCAGACGGTCATCCAGCGCTCCGGCCTGCGGGCCCGCGTCGGCATCGACAAGGAGGAGTTCGCCGAACTGCTGTCCGGCCTGGACTCCCGCGGGCAGGGCCGGCTCGCCTGGATCCTGGCCGCGCTCCGCCGCAACGGCGGGGGCGGTGGCAAACACCGCCGCCGCGCCGCCGCCCCGCTCGACGACGGCACCTGAGGGGCCCGCCCCCCGAACGTGACGCGGCCCCGGGGAGCCTCCCCGGGGCCGCGTCACGTGCGGTCAGGCCAGGACGGCGTCCACGACCTGCTTGGCCTCGGCCTGCACCTGCGCGAGATGCTCGGCGCCCTTGAAGGACTCGGCGTAGATCTTGTACACGTCCTCCGTGCCGGACGGCCGGGCGGCGAACCACGCGTTCTTCGTGACCACCTTGAGGCCGCCGATCGCGGCGCCGTTGCCCGGCGCGTTGGTCATCTTGGCGACGATCGCCTCGCCGGCCAGTTCGGTGGCGGTCACGTCCTCGGGGGACAGCTTCCCGAGCTTGGCCTTCTGCTCACGGTTCGCCGGGGCGTCCACCCGGGCGTACGCGGTCGTGCCGAACTCGGCCTCCAGCGCGGCGTAGTGCTGCGACGGGGTCTTGCCGGTGACGGCCAGGATCTCCGAGGCCAGCAGGTCGAGGATGATCCCGTCCTTGTCCGTCGTCCAGGTCTTGCCGTCGAGCGTCAGGAAGGACGCCCCCGCGGACTCCTCGCCGCCGAAGCCGATCGAGCCGTCGACCAGGCCGGGCACGAACCACTTGAAGCCCACCGGCACCTCGACCAGCTTCTTGCCCAGCTTGGCCGCCACGTTGTCGATCATCGAGCTGGAGACCAGCGTCTTGCCGATGCCGGCGTCGGGGCTCCAGCCCTCCCGGTTCGCGAACAGGTACTGGATCGCGACGGCCAGGTAGTGGTTGGGGTTCATCAGGCCGGCGTCCGGCGTGACGATGCCGTGCCGGTCGGAGTCGGCGTCGTTGCCATGGCTCAGGTCGAACTTGTCGCGGTTGGCGATCAGGGACGCCATGGCGTACGGGCTGGAGCAGTCCATGCGGATCTTGCCGTCCCAGTCGAGGGTCATGAACGGCCAGGCGGGGTCGACGACCGGGTTCACGACCGACAGCCCGAGGCCGAACTTCTCGGCGATGTACTGCCAGTACTGCACGGACGCCCCGCCCATCGGGTCGGCGCCGATGTTCAGGCCGGCGCCGCGGATGGCGTCCAGCTTGATGACGTTGACCAGGTCCTCGCAGTAGGCGGTGCGGTAGTCGTGGCGGGTGATCGCGGCGGCGCACTGCTCGTAGGGCGTCCGCTTGATCGACCGGAAGTCGGCCAGCAGTTCGTTCGCGCGGGCGGCGATGACCTTCGTGGCGTCGGAATCGGCCGGGCCGCCGTGCGGCGGGTTGTACTTGAACCCGCCGTCGGTCGGCGGATTGTGGGACGGGGTGACCACGATGCCGTCGGCGCGCGGGCCGCTGTGGTCGCGGTTGTAGACGATGATGGCGCGGGAGACCGCGGGCGTCGGGGTGTACTCGTCCTCGCGCTCGGCGCGCACGTCGACGCCGTTGGCGTGCAGCACCTCCAGCGCGGTCTTCCAGGCTGGCAGCGACAAGCCGTGGGTGTCCTTGCCGATGAACAGAGGGCCCGTGACGCCTTGGGCCGCGCGGTACTCCACGATCGCCTGCGTCGTTGCGGCGATGTGCGCCTCGTTGAAGGCGGTCTTGAGCGACGAGCCGCGGTGCCCGGACGTGCCGAAGGCGACCTGCTGGTCGGGGTTGGCCGGATCGGGCACGAGATCGTAGTAGGCCGCGATCAGGGCGTCGATGTCGGTGAGATCCTGTGGCTGCGCCACCTGTCCTGCACGTTCGAAAACCATGGCTTCATCTTGCCCGCGCCGCGTCGGCGGGGACACCGGTTGACCGCGATTGCCCGGCCCTGTCGCGGCGGGGCGTCCCGGTACTCGGCGGCGGCGCGAGGGGCGTCCGTCCCGGGTGCCAGAATGGGCGCATGACACCTGGTTTCCACGATTCCCGCGCGATGGACCTGTCCGGGTTGGCTGCGGCGGCGAAGGCGCCGCCGGGGGCGTCCTACGTCACGGAGGCCGACGATCGCACGATCGAGGCCGTCTTGGCCAAGTCGATGCAGCACCCCCTCGTCATCGAGTTCTACAGCCCGCGCGGGGCGGCCCAGCAGTTGTCCGCCGACCTCGCGGCCCTGGCCAACGAGGCGGCGGGCCGCTACCTGCTCGTCCGGGTGAACATCGACGCGTCCCCCGGGCTGCGGCAGGCGCTGCAGATCCAGGCGGTGCCGTTGGTGGTCGGCGCCCTCGGCGGCCAGCTCGTGCCGCTGTTCCAGGGCACCCGGGATCGGGCGGACGTGGCGGCCGCCATCGACCAGTTGCTGCAGGCAGCGGCCGCCAACGGCGTCGTGGGTCGGGCCCAACCGGTCGCCGCGGGCGCCCCGGACGCCGGCGCGCCGGCAGCCGGCCCGGACCCCCGCTACGCCGCCGCCGACGCCGCCATGGAGGCGGGCGACTTCGCGCGGGCCGTCGAGGAGTTCGACAAGATCCTCGCCGTGTCCCCGGGGGACGCCGACGCGAAGGCGGGTCGGGCGGGGGCCCAGCTCCTGGTGCGCCTGGGTGAGCAGGACCCGGAGGTCGTCATCGCCCGGGTGCGGGCGCATCCCGACGACGTCGACGCTCAGCTCGCCGCCGCCGACCTCGAGGTGGCCGGCGGGGCGGTCGAGGCCGCCTTCGCCCGGCTCGTCGAGTTGGTGCGGGCGACCTCCGGCGCCGAGCGCGAAAAGGTCCGAGTGCGTCTGCTGGACCTGTTCGAGACGGTGGGTCCGGCCGACCCGGCCGTGCTGAAGGCCCGTCGGGACCTGACCTCGGCCCTGTTCTGAGGGACCCGTCCCCTGCGGCAAGAAGCGGCCCGGCCGGATCGACCGGCCGGGCCGCTTCCCGTTGTCACTCGGCCTTCGCGCCCTTCGCCGCCTTGGTCGGGGCGGCCGGCTCGGGCTCCGGGTCGTAGCGGAAGAACACCGCTCCGAGCGGGGGCACCTGCACCAGCGCGCTGTTCTCGAAGCCGTTGTTGGGGTCGTTGGTCGCGATGACCCGGCCCAGGTTGCCGGTGCCGCCGGAGCCGTCGTAGATGGCCGCGTCGCTGTTGAAGATCTCGGTCCAGGTGCCGGCCTCGGGGAGTCCGATGCGGTAGTCGTGCCACGGTTCGGAGCTGAAGTTCACCAGGACCGCGATGTGCTGGCCCTCGCCGTCGCTGCGGATCCAGCTGAACGTGTTGGCCGCGGCGTCGTCGGCGTTGATCCAGCGGAAGCCGGCCGGATCACTGTCGAGCTTCCACAGCGCCGGGTGCGCCCGGTAGAGGTCGTTGAGGTCCTTGATCATCCGCTGCAGACCGTGGTGGCCCCACAGGTCGGTGACCCACCACTCGAGCGACGCGTCCTCGTTGAACTCCGACCGCTGGCCGAACTCGCAGCCCATGAACAGCAGCTGCTTGCCGGGGAAGGCCCACATGTAGCTGTAGAACGCCCGCAGCGTCGCGAACTTGCGCCAGTCGTCCTGCGGGATCTTGTTGATCATCGACCCCTTGCCGTGGACGACCTCGTCGTGGCTGATCGGCAGGACGAAGTTCTCCGAGTACTGGTAGACCATCGCGAACGTCATCTCGTTGTGGTGCCACTGCCGGTAGATCGGCTCCAGCGACAGGTAGCGCAGCGAGTCGTTCATCCAGCCCATGTTCCACTTGAACCCGAAGCCCAGGCCGCCCTCGTGCACCGGCTTGGTGATGCCCGGGAACGACGTCGACTCCTCGGCGATCAGGCAGACGCCGGGCACCCGCTCGTAGAGGTGCTTGTTGACGTAGCGCAGGAAGTCGATGGCTTCGAGGTTCTCGTTGCCGCCGTACTGGTTCGGGACCCATTCGCCGGGCTCGCGGCTGTAGTCGAGGTAGAGCATGGACGCCACGGCGTCCACGCGCAGCGCGTCGATGTGGAACTCCATCACCCAGTACAGGGCGTTGGACACCAGGAAGCTCTTCACCTCGTTGCGCCCGTAGTTGAAGATGTAGGTGCCCCAGTCCCGGTGCTCGCCCTGCCGCGGGTCGGCGTGCTCGTACAGCGCCGTGCCGTCGAAGCGGCCGAGGGCCCACTCGTCCTTGGGGAAGTGGCCGGGCACCCAGTCGAGGATGACCCCGATGCCCGCCTTGTGGAAGGCCTCCACGAGGTGCCGGAACTCGTCGGGGCGACCCAGCCGGGACTGCGGCGCGAAGTAGTTGGTCACCTGGTAGCCCCAGCTCGGCACGAACGGGTGCTCGGCGACGGGCAGGAACTCGACGTGGGTGTAGCCCTGCCACTGGACGTACTCGACCAGCTCCTGGGCGAGTTCCAGGTACGTCTTGCCCTTGCGCCAGCCGCCGAGGTGCACCTCGTAGATCGACATGGGGGCGGCGTGGGGCTGGGTGGCGGCCCGCTTCGCCAGCCACTCGTCGTCGCTCCAGATGTACTTCGATTCGTACACGATCGAGCTGTTGGCCGGTGCCTGCTCGGCGAACTGGGCCATCGGATCGACCTTCTCGCGCCAGACGCCGTCCGCCCCGAGGATGTTGTACTTGTACATGGTGCCCTCGCCGACGCCCTCGACGAACAGGCCCCACACCCCGCTGCCGGGGATCAGCTGCATCGCGTCGCCGGTCCACCAGTTGAAGTCCGCGTTGACGCGCACGGCCTGCGCGTTCGGGGCCCAAACCGAGAACCGGGTGCCGGTGATCGGGCCGCGCTCATCGTCGTGGACGGTCACGACGTGTGCGCCGAGCCTCTTCCAGCACTCGGTGTCGCCACCGCTGTGGAATCCCTCGAAGTCCCAACCCGTCAGTCCGCCGAACTGATCGTGTGCCATGTGTGCTCCTTGTTTTCCATCGGGGACGCCGTCGGCGCCCGTCTGCATCAGTCCGCTGTCGTGTGGTCGTGGGCCAGTTCCGTGATGGCCTGCAACGGGATCCCGACCCAGGTCGGGCGGTTCCGCGTCTCGTACACCACCTCGTAAACGGCCTTGTCGACCAGATACGGGGCCAGCACCCCGGTGGGGAGGTCCCGGTCCCCACAGTAGCCCCCGACGAACGCCGTGCACGCGGTCTGGGACCAGGTGCGAGCGGCCTCCGAGGTGGGCTCCGGGTGGGCGCTGCGGGCGTAGTCGAACGATCGCAGCATGCCGGCCACGTCGCGCCACACCGAGTCCGGCGCCCTGCGCTCGGCGGCCGTCTTGGCGGGCTCCCCCTCGAAGTCGATGATCGTCCAGCCGGCCGGCGAGCGCAGCGTCTGCCCGAGGTGGAAGTCGCCGTGGACGCGCTGAACGGTCAGCGGACGGCCCCGCAGGACCGCCACGGTCGCCGCCAGGGCGTCCCGGTGGGGGCGGAGGACCTCGGCGACGGCGACGGCCTCGTCGAGCCGGCGCGTCATGGTGGCGGCCAGCTCGTCCCCGGACGCCGTGCCGGTCCCGAAGGTGGCCGCCAGCTGTGCGTGCACGGCCGCCAGGGCCACGCCGAGTGCCCGCGCGTCCTCGCCGAAGTCGGTGCCGGCCGCGCAGGCGGCGGTCGCGATCTCCCAGCCGTCGCGGGCACCCGGTACCCGCTCGATCACCATGCCCAGGTCGGTCGTGCCGCCCGCCGGCCAATCGGCCGTGAGGCGTCCGAACAGGGCCGGGACGGCGGTGCCGCTGCCGGCCAGGGCGCCCAGGACCTCCGCGTCCAGGTTCGGCCCGGGCTCGATGCGGCGGAACACCTTGAACAGGGACGTGTCGTCCAGGGTGATGGTGGTGTTCGACTGCTCACCCGCCCACACCCGCACCTCGGTGGCGGGCGGCTGCGGCACCGTCCACGTCATCCCCGGGACACCGCGGCGCTGGCAGGCGTCCACGAATGCGCGCACCGAGGCCGGGTCGGTGGTCGCGTCGACCACGTCGACCGTCCCGAGCCGCGCGAGTACCTCCCCGGGCGCGGCGCCGGCGGGGTAGTGGGCGACCAACAGGTGGTAGAACTCCCGGCGCCCGTCGGCGTAGTCGATCGTCGCGATCTCGCTGCGCACCGCCGGGACGGCGTCCGGCGCCGTGTACCAGGGCAGGGCCTCCAGGGCCGTGATCGCCCCGGGAGCGCCCTTGCCGCCGAACCAGCGGACGTTCGCCAGGTGCCGCCACCAGGCGGTGGTGAGCCCGGTCACCGGTCGAACACCTCCGCTCGTCCGGAGCAAGCGCGCAGCATGACGGTCGCCCGTTTCAGAGCAGGTGCAGGATGTGGGCGGGCTGCTGCGGGGTCAGCCGGACGTAGTTGCGCTGGCCCCACGTGAACGTCGCGCCGGTGAGCTCGTCGCGGGCCGGCAGCGGGTCCCCGGGGCGGAGGCCGAGGGCGGCCATGTCCAGGGCGACCTCGCACTCGACCGTGGAGTTCGGATCCAGCGACACGATCACGATGATGGTGTCGCTGCGGTCGCGCTTGCTGAAGGCGAGCACGTTCGGGTGCTGGGCGTCGTGGAAGTCGATGCGCCGCAACTGCTGGAGGGCCGGGTGGTTGCGCCGGATGCTGTTGAGGGTGCCCATCAGCATGTTGAGGTTCGGCTGCTTGTTGTAGTCGCGCGGCCGGAACTCGTACTTCTCCGAATCCAGGTACTCCTCCTTGCCCGGCGCGAGGGGGGCGTGCTCGAAGAGCTCGAAGCCCGAGTACACCCCCCAGTTCGGCGACAGGGTCGCGGCGAGGATCGCCCGGATCGCGAATATGGCCGGGTTGCCCGACTGCAGCGGGAACGGGTTGATGTCGGGGGTGTTCACGAAGAAGTTGGGGCGGTAGTAGGCGTCGGACTCGCGGGAGAGCTCGAGCATGTACTCGGTGAGCTCCTGCTTGGTGTTGCGCCAGGTGAAGTAGGTGTAGCTCATGTGGAAGCCGACCTTCCCGAGCGCCCCCATCATCGCCGGCTTGGTGAATGCCTCGGCGAAGAACAGGACGTCGGGGTCGGTCTCGTGGATCTGGCGCATGATCCAGGCCCAGAAGTTGACCGGCTTGGTGTGGGGGTTGTCGACCCGGAAGATCCGGACGCCGTGGCTCATCCAGAGCTTCAGGATGCGCAGCACCTCGTAGTAGATGCCCTCGGGGTCGTTGTCGAAGTTGATGGGGTAGATGTCCTGGTACTTCTTGGGCGGGTTCTCGGCGTAGGCGATGGTGCCGTCGATGCGGGTGGTGAACCACTCCGGGTGCGTGGTGACCCACGGGTGGTCGGGGGAGGCCTGGAGGGCGAAGTCGAGGGCGATCTCCAGCCCCAGTTCGGACGCCTTGGCGACCAGGCGGTCGAAGGACTCCCAGTCACCCAGGTCGGGGTGGATCGCGTCGTGGCCGCCGGCCGCACTGCCGATCGCCCACGGCGAGCCCGGGTCGGCGTCCGTCGCGTCGAGGGTGTTGTTCTTCCCCTTCTTGAAGGCGCTGCCGATCGGGTGGATCGGCGGGAAGTAGACGACGTCGAAGCCCATGGCGGCGATCGCCTCCAGCCGCGCATGGCACGCGTCGAACGTGCCGGACACCCAGGTGCCGTCCTCGCGCTGGTACGCACCCTCGCTGCGGGGGAAGAACTCGTACCAGGAGCCGAACAGGGCCCGCCGCCGGTCGACGCGGAGCGGGAACTCCGCCGTCGGCGTCACCAGTTCGCGCGGGCCGTACTGGCGGACGGCCTTGTCGAGGCCGGGGGCGTTCACCACGCCCAGCAGGTCCTCGGCCGGACGCTGCGGGATCAGCAGTTGGGCGGTGGCGCGGAGGATGGACGCCTCGACGGGGTCGCCGGCGGCGTCGGCCGCCTGGGCGGTGCGTTCCAGCAGATCCCGGCCCTCGAGGCACACGAGCTCGATGTCGACGCCGGCCGGCAGCTTCGCCTCGGCGTTGTGGTGCCAGGTGCCCCACGGGTCGGACCACCCCTCGATCCGGAACGTCCAGTCGCCCTCGGCGTCGGGGCGCACCCAGGCCTCCCACGGGTCGAGCCCGCGCGGCTCAAGGGGGGTCATGTCGATGCGCTGCTCGCGGCCCTGCGGGTCGGTCAGGATCACCGAGGCGTTGACGGCATCGTGGCCCTCGCGGAACACGCGGGCGCGGATGGGGACCAGCTCATCCACGACGGCCTTGGCGGGGTAGGCACCGCCCTCGACCACCGGGCTCACGTCGATCACCGGGATGCGTCCGATGCCACGGACGATCCGCGTTGTCGGATCGTTGTCCAGCGGTCGCCGGGTGTCGTCGGTGGCGTTGGCGTCGGCGGCGGCCGACCCGGCGGTCTGAGAGTTCGTCGACATGGCCACAACCTACTGCCAACCACCCCCCCTCGCGCCGGGCCCGGTGGGACAAGTCCCGCCTGTTGCCGTGGCTTTCCGTTCCGACGGCCCGGCCGTGGCGGCGGCCGGCCGTTCTGGGGGCTGGTGGACCCCGATGGCAGCGCGGGAATCGGCTAGGGTGGTCGATCGTGCCAAACATCCTCGACAGTCGCACGTCCGAGCACGCCCACGGCGCGAGGGACGAGCGCCCCCAGAACGGCAAGCAGGTCGGACCGTTGTTCGCCCCCACCCATCCGGTGGCCAACGCCCCGGTCGGGACCCCCCCGCCGACCGTCGACGGCTTCGTCCGCGAGTTCCTCCACGAACTGACCTCGAACCAGGGCGTCGCGCTGCAGCGTTCCACGGTCAACGACCAGTACCTGGCTCTGGCCCGCACGGTGCGCAATTACCTGTCGGCGCGGTGGCTGGAGACCGAGAAGCGGCAGCGGGCGACGCGACCCAAGGGCGTCGCCTACCTGTCGGCCGAGTACCTGCTGGGCCGGCAGCTCGGGAACAACCTGCTGGCGACCGGCCTGCTGGACGTCGCCGAGGAGGCCCTGACGGCCTGCGGCCTCGACTTCGCCACCCTGCGCGCTCAGGAGGTGGAGCCCGGCCTCGGCAACGGTGGTCTGGGGCGCCTGGCCGCCTGCTTCATCGACTCGCTCGCCACCATGAACGTGCCCTGCATCGGTTACGGCATCCGCTACGAGTACGGCATCTTCCGGCAGACCTTCGTGGACGGTCAGCAGGTCGAGCAGCCCGACAGTTGGCTGGCGCTGGGCTGCCCGTGGGAGTTCGCGCACCCGGAGCACGCCGTGCAGGTGGACTTCGGCGGCCGCACCGAGAAGTACCTCGACGACGACGGCGTCGAGCGGACGCGCTGGCTGCCCGAGTGGAACGTGGTCGGGGTTCCGTACAACTACATGGTCCCCGGCTACCTCAACGGCCGGGTCAACACGCTGCGGCTGTGGAGCGCGGTCGCGACCCGCGCCTTCGACCTCCAGATCTTCAACGCGGGCGACTACGAGAACGCCGTCCGCGCCCAGACCTACGCCGAGAACATCACCAAGGTGCTGTACCCGGAGGACTCGACGCCGCAGGGCAAGGAGCTCCGTCTCCAGCAGCAGTACTTCTTCGTGGCGTGCTCGCTGCACGACTACCTCACGAACGTGCTCGAGCCGGACTTCGACCTGCACCACCTCGACGAGCGGATCATCTTCCAGCTCAACGACACCCACCCGGTGATCGCCGTCCCGGAGCTCATGCGCATCCTGGTCGACCTCAAGGGCTTCGAGTGGGACGAGGCGTGGGCGGTGACCCGGCGGTGCTTCGCGTACACGTGCCACACCCTGCTGCCCGAGGCGCTGGAGGTCTGGCCGGTGGAGCTCCTCGGCCGGCTGCTGCCGCGGCACCTGGAGATCATCTACCGCATCAACGAGGACTTCCTGGACGAGGTGCGCGCCGCGCACCCGGGCGACGAGATGCGGATCCGCCGCATGTCGATCGTTGCCGAGCACCCGGGCCGCGCGGTCCGCATGGCCCACCTGGCGACCGTCGCCGGCCGTAAGGTCAACGGTGTCGCCGAGTTGCACAGCCAACTGCTGCGCGACAAGGTGCTGCCCGACTTCAGCGAGCTGTGGCCGGAGAAGTTCACGAACGTCACGAACGGCGTCACCCCGCGGCGCTTCCTGCGCCTGGCCAACCGCAACCTCTCCGAGCTCATCTCCAGCGCGATCGGCACCGGCTGGGTCACCGACCTCGAACGGTTGCGCGAGCTCGAGCCCTACGCCGAGGACGGCGAGTTCCGCGCCCAGTTCCGCGCGGTCAAGGCCAAGAACAAGGCGCGCCTGATGGAGGCGCTCAAGGTCCGCGACGGCATCGAGTTGGGGACCGACCACATGCTCGACGTGATGGTCAAGCGGCTGCACGAATACAAGCGGCAGACGCTCAAGGTGCTGCACATCGTGACGCTCTACAACGAGATCATCTCCGGACGCCTGGACCCCGCCACCGTCACGCCGCGCAACTTCGTGTTCGGCGCCAAGGCCGCCCCCGGCTACCGCCTGGCCAAGGAGATCATCCACCTGATCAACAAGGTGGGCGAGACGGTGAACTCCGACGAGCGGGTCGCGGGCGTCCTCAAGGTGGCCTTCCCGGCGAACTACAACGTGACCCTGGCCGAGAAGCTGATCCCGGCCGCCGATCTGTCGGAGCAGATCTCGCTCGCGGGCATGGAGGCGTCCGGCACCGGCAACATGAAGTTCCAGATGAACGGCGCGCTGACCATCGGCACCGACGACGGCGCGAACGTCGAGATCCGCCGGCTGGTCGGTGACGAGCACTTCTTCCTGTTCGGGATGACCGAGCCGGAGGTCGCCGAGCTCAACGCCAGGGGCTACCGGCCGGGTGACTACTACGAGTCGGACGCGCGGCTGCGCGGGGCCATCGACCTCATCGCCAACGGCCACTTCTCCGACGGCGACCGCGCTACCTTCGGCGGCATCGTCGGCAACCTGCTGACCGACGACCGGTTCATGGCGCTGGCCGACTACGCCTCGTACCTGGAAGCGCAGGAGCGCGTCGACGAGGCGTACGCCGACGTGGACGCCTGGACGCGGTCGGCGGTTCTCAATGTCGCGCGGTCGGGCTACTTCAGCTCCGACCGCTCGATGCGCGACTACATCCAGCGCATCTGGGGCACCCCGCCGGCCTTCTGAGCCGCGCGCCTTCACAGACAAGGACGCCGCCCACCCCGACGGGGTGGGCGGCGTCTCGTTGCCCGGCGTCTCCCGGCGCGGGGCGCTACCCGCCGGTCTTCGCAGCCTTCTCGGGAGTCACGGGTTCCCCGGCGGACGCCTCGGGCTCCTCCGCGGCAACCGGCTCGAGCTCCACCGGGGCGACCCAGACGCTGGGAACGTCGGCCCGGAACACCATGATCGTGCGCCCGGGCAGGTCGAGGACGGCGCCCGCCTCCAGCGTCACCCCGGCCAGGTCGGCGAACTCGCCGTCCGCCCCGGTGTGGGCCACGAGCTCGTAGCCAGACGCCCAGGGTGCGGCCGGCAGCGTGAGCGGCATGGTCCAGTCGCCGCCGTGCACGAACACGTAGAAGGCGTCGGTCAGGTCCGACACGTACATGCCCAGGCTGCGGCGGCCCTGGTCGTGCCAGTCCGCGTCGCCCAGTTCGGCGCCCGTCTCGCTGAACCAGGCCGAGGCGCGACGGCCGAGGCCGTGCCCCGCGGCGTCCAGGATCTCGTCGCTGGTGCGGAACGCGACCGGACGCAGGATCGGATACCGACGGCGGAGCTCCAGGAGCGTGCGGGTGAGGGCGTGCTGGTCGCCCCACTCCTCGACGGTGTGCCAGTTCACCCAGGACAGGGGCGAGTCCTGGCAGTAGGCGTTGTTGTTGCCCTGCTGGGTGCGTCCCATCTCGTCGCCGGCGAGGACCATCGGCGTCCCGGCCGCGAGCAGCAGGGTGGCCATCATGTTGCGGGCGGTGCGGTGGCGCGCCGCCACGATCTCGGCGTCGTCGGTCTCGCCCTCGAAGCCGTGGTTCCAGGACCGGTTGTCGTCCGCCCCGTCCCGGTTGCGCTCGCCGTTGGCCTCGTTGTGCTTGAGGTCGTAGGTGACGGTGTCGCGCATCGTGAACCCGTCGTGGGCCGTGACGAAGTTGACCGAGCTGGTGGCCGGGCGTCCGTCGTGGTCGAAGATGTCGGAGCTGCCCGCCAGCCGGGTGGCCAGCTCCTGGACCCCCGAGACGGCGCCGCGCCAGAAGTCGCGGGTGAAGCCGCGGAACCGGTCGTTCCACTCCGACCAGCCGTGTCCCCACCGGCCGACCTGGTAGCCGTACGGCCCCAGGTCCCAGGGCTCGCTGATCATGATCGCGCGGCTGAGGTCGGGATCGGCCGCGATGCGCTGCTTGAACGCGTGCTGCTGGTCGACGTGGTGGTGCTCGTCGCGCAGCAGGGTGGTGGCGAGGTCGAACCGGAAGCCGTCGACCCCCATCTCGATGACCCAGTAGCGCAGGGAGTCGATGATCAGGTCGAGGACGCCGCCGTTGGAGGTGTCGACCGCGTTCCCGCACCCCGTGACGTCGTAGTCGTTGCGGAGGTCGCCGGTGAGGCGGTAGTAGCCGGCGTGGTCGATCCCACGGAAGCACAGGGTGGGCCCCTCGTGGCCGCCTTCGCCGGTGTGGTTGTAGACGACGTCCAGGATGACGGCGATGCCGGCGTCGTGGAGCGTGCTCACCATCTCCTTGAACTCGGTGACCTGGCCGCCCAGGGTGCCGGACGACGAGTAGGGGGCGTGCGGGGCGAAGAAGCCCAGGGTGTTGTAGCCCCAGTAGTTGGTCAGGCCGCGGCCGACGGTGAACGGCTCCGAGACGAAGTGGTGCACCGGCAGGAACTCGACGGCGTTGATGCCGAGGTCGACGAGGCCCTGCACGACCGCGGGGTAGGCGAAGCCGGCAAAGGTGCCCCGCAGATGCTCGGGCACGGCCGGGTGCAACTTGGTGAAGCCCTTGAGGTGCGTTTCGTAGAGGACGAGGTCCTCCAGCCGGGCCGGTTCGGCCAAGGGGCGCGGTGGCGGGGAGTCCGCGACGACCACGCTGAGGGGGACGGCCGCGAACGAGTCCGTGGGGTCGGGCGCGAAGTTGTTGTCGGCGGCGTGGTCGCTGATCGGACCGGAGTAGTCGACGCCACCGGTGATCGCGCGGGCGTAGGGGTCGAGCAGGAGCTTGGCGGGGTTGAAACGTTGGCCGGTGCTGGGGCTCCACGGGCCGTGCACCCGGAATCCGTAGCGCTGTTCCGCGCCGACGCCGGGCACGAACACGGTCCACACGCCGTCGTCGGCGCGCTCCATGTCCCAGTTGACCTGGTTGCGGTCGCGGTCCACGAGGGCGAGCTCGACGCGGGTGGCGCGCGGTGCCCAGAGGGCGAACCTGGTGCCGTCGCCCAGGACGCGTGCGCCCAGGAGCGACGAATCGGTCGGTCGCGGAAGGTCGGGTCGGATGGTGAGCCCCTTTCGGTGGTGTTGTTCTGCCCGTTTCGGCCCGCAACGGTGGTTCTGGTCGTGCGGCCCGGTGGAGGCGGGTCACATTCTGCCGCATGCCGGTGGTTCCACGCCCGTCCCGGGGGTGGCGAGGGCCGGTCGGGGGGGTCGTCCCCCCGTGGCGATCCGCACCCGATCGCAACCCAACCCCTAGTCAGCGCCGGATTGGCCAGGGGCGGCCCCCGCCCGCCGCCCGGCGGCGTGCGCGGCAACCAATGGTCACCGGTCGGCGACATAGGATCGCCCACGGGAAGGAGGGCGTCCGATGCGCGTGGCCCTGGGGCTGTCCGGCGGGGTGGATTCCGCCGTCGCGGCGAGCCGCCTGCTGGCCGCCGGTCACGACGTGGTGGCCGTCCACTACTCCTTCCTCCACGAGCCGCGGCCCGGCGACGCCGCGGACGCCCGCGCGGTGGCCGCCGCCCTCGGCGTCCCCTTCGAGATCTGGGACTTCTCCGCGGAGTTCCGCGCCGCGATCGTGGACCACTTCGTCGCCGAGTACGAGGCCGGGCGGACGCCGAACCCGTGCGTCCGCTGCAACCGCACCATGAAGTTCGGCCGGGTGCTGCGGCGCGCGCTGGCGTCCGGCTTCGACGCCGTCGCGACCGGCCACTACGCCCGCCTGGACGCCGACGGCGCCGGCGGCGTGCGGCTGCGCCGCGCCGTCGACGCGACCAAGGACCAGAGCTACGTGCTCGCCGCCCTCGACGCCGAGCAGTTGCGGCGCTGCCTCTTCCCGCTCGGCGGGTCGACGAAGGCGCAGGTGCGGGCTGAGGCGTCCACCCGGGGCCTCGCCGTCGCCGAGCGGCCCGACAGCCTCGACGTCTGCTTCATCGCCGACGGCGACACGGCCGGCTTCCTGGCCGGACGCCTCGGCGACCGCCCCGGCCCGATCGTCGACCTGACCGGGGCGGTCGTGGGGTCCCATGCGGGCGCGCACCGGTTCACGGTGGGCCAACGCAGGGGCCTGCGGCTGCAGCGGCCCGCGGCCGACGGCCGGCCGCGCTACGTGGTCGCGGTGGCGCCCGCCGCCCGCACGATCACCGTGGGTGGCCGCGCCGCCCTGCGCGTGGATCGGCTCCGCTGCGGTCCGCCCACCTGGACGGGGGCGCCGCTCCGCCACCCGTTCGGCGCGCTCGTGCAGTTCCGGGCCCACGGCGTCCCGCTGCCCGCGCACGTCACGCCCGGCCCGACGGCCGTGGCGGTCGCGTTCGCCGAGCCCGCGTACGGCGTCGCTCCCGGCCAGCAGGCCGTGTTCTACGACGGCGACGTCGTGGTCGGCTCGGCCACGATCGAGGAGACCGCGGCGTGACCGGGGCCACGGGCCTCGGTTCGCTGCCCGGCACGGACGCCGCCGCGGCGGCCCGGCTGGCGTTGGAGCACGCCGGGCCGGGCTGGCTGCCGTGGCTGCCCGAGTTGCCGGCGCGCGGCCCGTGGGCGGGCCTCGTCGGCCGCGGCG
>JAAYTZ010000083.1 GCA_012517965.1 Propionibacterium sp.
GCAGGAGATGATCGACGCAGCGCGCAGCGCGGGCCGCACCACGATCTCAGGCGAGCAGGCCTTCTTCCTCCATGACACACTCGGCCTGCCCTTCGAGGTCACCCGCGATATCGTCCTCGAACAGGGCCTCACGGTTGATGAGGCGAGCTACCGTGCCGCGCGCGAAGCCCAGCGCGCCCGTGCCCGCCCCGGCCCCTCCGCCGCCACCTTCGGCCGCCCCGGCCCCACCGCCTCCCGCCCGCAAGCCCAGACGTGGGCGCAGCCCGAAGCCCGCCGAGGGCAGACCGCGGATCGGGCTGGGCGGGGGGAAGAAGGGCGCCGACAAGCCCGGGCGCGGCACCCGGCCCGTCCGGCCCGCCCGGCCGGAGCCGTCGGGGGCGGCCCCCGAGATCCCGCTTCCGCCGATGCTCGACCTCGACTTCCTGCCGCCCACCGCGGGCGCAGAACCCGAACCGGTCGGCGCAGAACCCGAACCGGTCGGCGCCGAACCCGAACCGGTCGGCGCCGAACCCGCCCCACCGCCGCCCGCCCCGGCCCCCGTCCCCCGCAGCGTGGTGCTGGCCACCGCCACCCACGAGCCGCGCGGGGTGACCGTGCGCGGCCCCGGCGTCGTGGTCGAGGGCGTGACCGGCGAGCCGCTGACCTTGCCGCCCGGCACCTACGAGGTCGTCGTCGAGCAGCCCTGGGGAGGATCGGTCACGGTCACCTTCGACGTCCCTCCGGGCGGCGACCAGCTCACCGTGCCCCTGGACGTCCCCGACCAGCCCGCCGAGTCCACCGCGGACGCCCCCCGGCTGGCCCGCCAGTTGGGGCCCGGGGGCGGCACCGGCGTCCGCGGCTGGGTGCGGTTCCTGTCCTGGACGCCGCAGGGCCTCCGCCACGATCCGGCCGCCACCGACCCGGTCGTGGAGGTCGGCGGGACGGACGGCGACCTCGCGCTGCTGCTGCGGGCGCGCCGCGAGAACCCCACCTACGCGCAGCTGCGCACCGCCGACGACCGCTCGCTGGTCGTGGCCCTGCCGATCGCCGCGGGCGGCCCGAGCGACAGCTGCTGGCTGCATGTCCGGCTGTCCGACACCGCGCTGGGCGCCGTCGTCCGGCTGGCCAATCCCCGCGCGGACGCCTGCGCCGGCTACCTGACCGGCGGCCGTCCCGACCGGACGGTCGCCCTGGCCCCCTCGGCGGAGTCGCTGCTGTTCAGCAAGATCGCCGACCCGCTGGGCGCCGCGATCGGCCGTTACGCCCTGGTCCGGCTGGGGGAACTCGACCGGGTGCGCGACTGGGCCGACAACCTGGCCAACTGGTTCTCCTGGTTGCCGGACGGCGCGGCGATCGCCGGGGAGGTCGCGGCCCGCCGCGGCGAGGACGCCCGCGCCGCGGAGTTCTTCGTGGCGGCCTGCACCCGCGGCGTCCCGCTGTTCGGGGAGGGGTTGTCGCTGATCGGCAACCGGGTGCCCCGGCTGCTCACCGACCCCGACGTGCCGGCCGACCTGCGGGACCGCCTCCGGGAGGCGGCGGCGCCGCTGCTCACCCTCGGCCCCATGGCCGAGTTCGGGGCACTCGCCACGACGCTCCGGGTCGATCCCGATCCGGGCGACCTCACCGCAGACCACGGCTGGCAGCCGCTGACCGCCGGCCACCCCGACGACGGGAGCACCCCATGAGCGAGCATTTCCGGCTGCACGTCCTGCCCGCCGGCATCGGGGACGCCCTCGTCCTCGAGTACGGCACGGACGACGCCACCTCCCGGGTGGTCATCGACGGCGGCGTCGGCAAGACGGCGCCGGTGCTGGCCGAGTTCCTGGGGCCGACCCCCGACCTGGAACTCATGGTGGTGACCCACATCGACAACGACCACATCCAGGGCGCGCTGGCGATGCTGGAGAAGCGCCTGGTCGAGCCGGCCATCGGCGACGTCTGGTTCAACGGCTTCCGGCACCTGCCGGAGTCGCCCCTGGAGAGCATGGGTCCCGTCGAGGGCGAGCGGTTGACCAGCCTGATCGTCGACCGGGGACTGCCCTGGAACGCCCACCGCACCTTCAACGGCCACGCCGTCGCGGTGACCGACCCGACCCACCCACCCGTGGCGGTGCTGCCCGGCGGACTTTCGTGCACCGTGCTCTCCCCCGGGCCGGCTCAGCTGCAGGCGCTGCGGCCGAAGTGGCTGCCGGCCGTCCAGGAGGCGAACCTCGACCCCGCGGCCCTCCTGCCGGAGGAGGAACTGCCCCCGCCCGGACGCCTCGAGCGCATGGGCGCCCCCGACCTGGACGCCCTCGCCGCGCAGAAGACGCCCGTCGACACCACCGAGGCCAACGGCAGCAGCATCGCGCTGCTGGCCGCGTGGGCCGGCCGGAGGGCGCTGCTCGCCGGCGACGCCCACCCGGACGTGCTGCTCGCCGCCCTCGACGCCTGGCTCGGGCCGGACGCCACCCTGGACGTCGATCTGTTCAAGCTGCCGCACCACGGCAGCAAGGCCAACGTCACGAATGCCCTGATCGCGCGGGTGCGGGCCAGGTGCTACGTGTTCTCGTCCAGCGGCGAGGGCCGCTCGCAGCACCCGAACGATCAGGCGGTCGCCCGGGTGATCGTCAACTCGACCGGCGAGCGGACGCTGGCGTTCAACTACCGGAATCCCCGCACCCAGGTCTGGGACGACGCGACCCTGAAGGACGAGCGCGGCTACGCGACGTGCTACCCCGACACCCCGGGGGCCTGCGCCCCGGACGCCGGCCACGGCGGACTGACCATCGACCTGCTGGCGCTGTGAGGGCGGCCGGCCGGCACGGCGCCCGGGGCTCCCGGTCGGCGGCCCGGGTCGCGACGCTCGCCCCAGCCCCCGCTGGGTAGGATCACCAGGCAGAACCCCGCCGCCGTGCGGGCCGCCACCAGGAGCGCCATGCGACCCCAGTCCAGGCTCAACGCCGTGCCGGAAGTGCCCATCCACACCATCCAGGTGGTGTCCCGCGAGTACCGCGGACCGGGCCCGCTGCTCGACTTCTCCCAAGGCGTCCTGGGGGCGCGGCCCGCCGAGGCCGTGCTGGACGCCGTCGCCGCCGCCGCCCACCGCGGGGCGGGCAGCGCGTACGTCCGGCACGGGGACCTCGCGCGGCTGACCGAGCTGTTCGTCGCCGACCTGGCGACGACGCACGCCGGCGGCGTCCGCCCCGACCAGGTGTCGATCACCAACGGCGCCAACGAGGCCTTCTGCGGCGGGCTGGCCACCATCGCGGGCGCCGGCGACCACGTCGTCATGACCTCGCCGTTCTACTTCAACCAGCACACCTGGGTGGTGTCCCAGGGCATCGACATCTCCTACTGGGATCTGCCGGACGCCTCCCCCGACTTCGACGCCCTCCGCGCCCTCATCACGCCGCGCACCAAGGCCGTTGTCGTGGTCACCCCGGGCAACCCGACCGGCGCCCAGCTGTCGGCCGACGACATCGCCACCCTCGCCGGGCTGTGCCGCGACGCGGGGGTGTGGCTGGTGCTCGACGAGACCTACCGGGCCTTCTCGTCGCTGCCAGCGCCGGTGCACCGCCTGTTCGAGGACCCCGCCTGGTCGCAGAACGTGTTGGCCACCTACTCCTTCTCGAAGGAGTTCGGCATCCCCGGTTACCGCATCGGCGTCCTGGTCGCGGACGCCGCCGTGCACACCCAGTTCGACAAGTGGCGCGAGGCCGTGTCGATCATGCCGTCCACCCTGGGCGTCGTCGCCGCCGAGGCCTGCCTCGAGCACGCCCGCGCCTGGCGCGCCGAGCAGACCCACGCCACCCTGGCCCGCGGCCGGGCCCTGCGCGCCTGCCTCGAGGAGACCGGCCGCTTCACCTGGACCTCCGGCGGGGCCCTCTACGGGTGGGTGCGCCACGACCGGCCCGACCTCACCGACCTGCAGGTGGCGTCCGACCTCGCCATCGGCCGCGGCGTGATGACGTTGCCGGGCAGCGCCTTCGCGACCGGCGAGACCGGCCACCTGCGCTGGAGCGTCGGCACCGCGACCGACGAGGAGATCGCCCAGCTCCGCGACCGGCTCCGCGGGTACTGACGGACGCCCCCGCGCGGCGGCCGACCGGAGTCGCTGCCACGTCGCTTGCACCCTGATGACGAGGTGTCATCAGGGTGCAAGCCGGCCGACGGCGTCCGGACGCCCCTACAGCACCTTCGAGAGGAACGCGCGCGTCCGGGCGTGCACGGGGTTGCCGAGCACCTGGGCCGGCGGACCCTCCTCGACGACCACCCCGTCGTCGATGAAGACGACCGAGTCGCACACCTCGCGGGCGAAGCCGATCTCGTGGGTGACGACGATCATCGTCATTCCCTGCTCGGCGAGCCGCCGCATGACGTCGAGCACGTCGCCGACCAGTTCGGGGTCGAGGGCGCTGGTGGGCTCGTCGAAGAGCATGAGCTTGGGGTCCATCGCGAGGGCCCGCGCGATCGCCACCCGCTGCTGCTGCCCGCCGGACAGCTGGCTCGGGTAGTGGCCGCCGAAGTCGGCCAGGCCCACGTCGGACAGCAGCTGCCGTGCGCGCTCGGCCGCGGCGTCCTTGGGCACGCCCTTGGCGAGGACGGGGGCGAGCGTGATGTTCTCCAGCGCCGTCAGGTGATTGAACAGGTTGAACCGCTGGAACACCATCCCGACGTCCCGGCGGGCCGCCGCGATCTCGGCGGGCTTCAGCTCGTACTTCTTGCCGTTCTGCCGCCGGTACCCGACGAGCCGGCCCGCGACGTCGATCTCGCCGCCGTCGATGGTCTCGAGGTGGTTGATGCAGCGCAGGAACGTGCTCTTCCCCGACCCCGATGGCCCCAGCAGCGACACCACCGACCCCGTCGGCACCGTCAGGTTGATGCCCTTGAGCACCTCGTGGCGACCGAAGCTCTTGCGTACCCCCCGCGCCTCGACCATCGGCGCGGCCACCCGACCCGCCCCGGTCATGCGCCGGCCAACTGGAGCGTCGAGCCGACGCCGCGGTGCCCGCGGGCGAACCGTCGTTCGAGCATGCCCTGGCCCACCGTGAGGATCGATGTGATCAGCAGGTACCACAGGGCCGCCACCTCGAACAGCGGGAACGTCTGGAGGTTGCGGGCCGAGATCTGCTGGACGGCGCCCAGCAGGTCGGTCATGCCGATGATCGTCACCAGCGACGACAGCTTCAGCATCGTGATGACCTCGTTGCCGGTGGGCGGCACGATGACCCGCGCCGCCTGCGGCAGCACCACCCGCCGGAACGTCTGGCCGGGCGTCAGCCCGAGCGCCTCCGCGGCCTCCGACTGGCCGCGGTCGACGCTGTTGATGCCGCCGCGGACGATCTCGGCCATGTAGGCGGCCTCGTTGAGCCCGAGCCCCAGGATGCCGGCCGTCAGCGGGCTGATCAGGTCGCTGGTGGACGCCGTGAACAGCGTCGGCCCGAACGGGACGCCGAGGGTCACCTTCGGCAGCACCGTCCCCAGGTAGAACCACAGGTAGAGCTGCACCAGCACTGGCGTCCCGCGGAACACCCACACGAAGCCGCCGGCCACCGCCCGCAGGACGCCGTTGTCGGACATCCGCATCACCGCGAGGACGACGCCGCCGACGACGCCGACCAGCATCGCCAAGACCGTGAGCTGGAGCGTCGTCACGACGCCGTTCAGCACCCGCTGGTCGAAGAAGTACTGGGCGACCAGGTCGAGCCGGAAGGCGTCCGTCGTGGCGACGTAGACCACGATCTGGGCCAGGACGATCAAGATCAGGATCGCCGCGAGCCAGCGCCACGGATGACGCAGCCGGACGATCGGCTCGTCGGCGACGGCCGGGGTCGGAGTCACGGCCTCCCCCACGGCGCTAGGCGCCGCCGTTGAGCGGCGCGCCCTTGAGGGCCAGGTCGGTCAGGCCGTACTTGGCGAGCAGCTGGTCGTAGACGCCCTTCTCCTGCACCTTCTTCAGGGCGGCCTGGACGGCGTCCCGGAGCTGGGTGCTCTTCTTGGGGATCGCGATGCCGAGCGGCACCGGATCGAGGGGCTTGCCGACGGTCACGAACTTGCCGGCCGACTTCCGGGCGGTGTCGATGACCGTCACGTCGAGCGCGATGTTGGCGTCCGCGCGGCCGCCGTCGAGGGCCAGGACGGCGTCCTGCTGCTTGGGCAGTTGGGTGATCGTCGTCGTCGCCTTGCCGGCGGCGACGCAGCGCTTCCCGATGGCCTCGGCGGTGTCGACCGCGAAGGTGCCCTTCTCGACCGCGATGGTCTTGCCGCACAGCCCGGTCTCGTCGGGGTAGGACACCTTGTCGGCGGCCTTGACCATGATCAGGTAGCCCGAGTTGAGGTAGTCGACGAAATCGACCTTCTCCTGGCGCGACTTCTTGTCGACCATGGCCGTCATCGCGATGTCCTGGCGGCCGGCGTCGATGCTGCCGATGACCCCGTCGAAGTCGACGTTGGAGAACTCCATCGTCACGCCGAGCACGTCGCCCATCGCCTTGGCCAGGTCGGGGTCGAAGCCGATGATGGTCTTGCCGTCGTCGGCGAACTCCTCCATGGGCGGGAAGCCGACCGCCGACGCCACCCGGATCTTCCCGGCCGACGCGATCTCCGCCGGCAGCATCTTGGCGATGGTCTCGTCTTTGGCGGACGCCGCCGAGGCGGTTCCGCCGGTGGCGGCGGGGGTGGTGGCGCTGGGTGCGCCCGCGCACCCGGTGAGCAACAGGCCGGCGACGACGGCGGCGGCGAACAGGGGCTTCTGCATGATGGGTCCTCCCGTGGACGGCGGTCGCAGTCTAAAGCGTGGCCCCGGGCCGCGGCCGGGCGTCCGTGAGACGCGACGCGTCAGCGGCTGTCCGGGACCAGCCGCAGGTGCCCGCGCGGGTTGGGGGCACCCCTGGTGACCCCCTCCGTCGGGGACGCCGCCAGCCGCGTCAGCTCCTCGGCCAGGGCGCGGACCTGCGCGAGGCTGCCCTCGCCGTAGGACGGCAGCCCGTCCTCGCCGGCGGCCAGCAGTTGCCGGTGGGTCAGCGCCGCCCCGGCGGCCGGCCGGTCGAGGTCCTCGGCGAAGTCCTCCAGCCAGTCGCTCACCCCCGCCAGCGCGGCCCGCAGCCGCACCCAGCGGTGGTTGTCGAAGCCGGTGTTGGGGGCCGCACCGAACGGCCCGGCGAACTTGGCGACCAGCTTCGCCGCGGCGGCCTCGCCGCGGTCGGCCAGGGCCGTCACCGTGCCGCTCTCCATGTTGAGGTTCATGCCGCCCTCGTCGGCGGTGCTGTAGATCGTGACGACCCGGTCGCGGTAGCCCGGCATGCGCAGGGCCTCGTTGTCGACCCAGCCCTGCCAGGTCTCGACCATCGCGCCCACGAAGGCGCCCAGGCCGCCGGGATCGGTGGTGGTCCACGAGGTCCAGGTGCGCGACAGCCCGGCGTTGTTCTCCTGCGGCAGATAGCTGCCCGCCTCCGGGGTCGCCACGCGGCTGCCGGTCGACTGCAGGTCGATGGCGAAGGTCGGCCGGGTGGCCAGCGGCCGGTCGAAGAAGTGCACCGGCAGGTTGGCGCACAGCCCGCCGTCGGTGAACCAGTTGGTCACGAACTCCGCGGCACCGTCGGAGCGCCACCGCACCGCCACCAGCGGGATCGCGCTGAACAGCAGCGGGAAGCTGAGGCTCATCCGGACCCCGACGACGATCGGCAGGTGGTCGGGGTCGGGCAGCGGGGCCAACCCGCGCGCCCTGGCCTGCGCGATCAGGGCCGCCTGCTTCGCGGACTCGGCCGCCCGGGCCGGCAGGGACGGCGGATGGTCGACCATCCACGAGACGACCGCCTCGGGGAACAGCGTCCGCCAGACGGCGGGGTCGAAGAAGAAGCCGCCCTCGGCCCACGGCATCGCCATCGGCCGCCCCTGGGTGAGGTTCGTGGTCATCATCCGCAACTCGATGTCGTGCCCGGCCAGGTCGCCGTACGTGACGGGGTCCGCCTGGGCGGCCGTCTCCTGCAGGTAGTCGTGCAGCCAGTCGGTGAGCGCCGGGGCGTCCGGGGTGCCACCCGCCCCCGAGCACAGCCCGAAGTGGTTGGCGGCGACGTCGACCGTCAGCGTCCGCTTCACGGCGAGCACCAGGGCCACCGCCAGGCCCACGACCAACAGGGTCAGCCCGCCGATCAGGCCGATCGCCAGGGCCGCCCCGCCGGCGACCACCCCCCACCCGATCAGCGCCACACCCGGCAGCGCCCCCAGCAGCGCCGCCGCCGGATAGCCCGCGACGAGCCCCCGGACGGCGGCGAGCAGCAGCGCCGACCCCGGCGCCTTGGTCGACCCGGGCGCGGCACCGGCCAGGGTCGCCCCCACCGGGGCGCCCGCCCGGGCCTTCTTTTTGGCCGCCTGTTGGGCGTCCAGCACGGCCAGCAGGACGCCGAACAGCGGCTTGGTCCGCGGCGCGGGCTGGAACAGGCTGAGCAGCCGGGAGCGACCCGCGACCTGCTCGTTGAGCAGCCCGGGCAACGTGTCCAGGCGCGCGAAACCGGCCCACGAGGCGTCCCGGAGCCGCCGTAACTCGGCCGCCGCGGCCGCCGCGGCCGCGATCGCGCCGGCCGAGGAGCCGCCGATGGAGTGCAGCCGGTAGTCCCGCGCCAGCCGGGACGCCAACCGCGGGTAGATGACGCCGCTGGTGATGCCACCCTTCATGATCAGGCTGCACTCCGGGGCGGGGGCCTGCGCGGGGCCGTCGGTCGGCTGGGTGCTCATGGGGCCTCCTTCGCTGTGGTGAGGGAGATCATTGCGGTCGGCGTCCGTCCTGAACAGGGGGAACGCTGCCCGGCCCGTCGCCCGCGACGATTCCGGCTCGGAGCGGCGGCGATCGGGCTACCGTGGGCGCAGAGGAGCGGATCATGACCGATGTCCGGGTTTTCGGTTCCGACGGGCTCGACGCCACGATCGCCGTCCTCCGCCGACGTGGGTACGACGTGTTCGGCCCCACGCTCCGCGACGACGTCGTGACGTACGGCCCGATCGAGTCCGTCGCCGACCTGCCCGTGGGGCGCGGCGACGAGCAGTCGCCCGCGCGCTACCGCAGCCGGGCCCGGGGCGACGGCGCCCTGTTCGGCTACGCCGCGCCGGTCCAGTCGGCGAAGGCGCAGTTCCTGCCCTCCGACGAGCTGCTGTGGACCAGCCGGCCCGGAGACGCGGCGTCCGGGCCCGTGATCGAGCGGCAGGCCGCCGAGCGGCGTCCGGTCGCGTTCGTCGGCCTGCGGTCGTGCGATTTGGCGGCGGTCCTCCAGCAGGACCGGATCCTCACCCAGCGCGCCCACGCCGACGTCGCCTACGCCGGCCGCCGGGCCGGGGCGTTCCTGATCGCGGTCACCTGCTCCGACCCCGCGGACACCTGCTTCTGCGCCTCCCTCGGCACCGGCCCCTCCCCCGGCGAGGGCGCCGACGTGTCGCTCACCGAGATCGTCGGGGACGGCCCGCACCGCTTCGTCGCCACCCCCGGCAGCCCGCGGGGCACCGAACTGTTGGACGCGGTCGGCGCCGGTCCGGCGTCCGACGAGGATGTGGCCGCGGCCCACCGCGTCGAGCGCCGGGCCGTGACTCGCATGGGCCGGGAGCTCCGCACCGACGACCTCGTCGGCGTCCTCTACGCCTCGACCGAGTCGCCGCACTGGGACGCGGTCGCGGAGCGCTGCCTGGCCTGCACCAACTGCACGCTGGTCTGCCCGACGTGCTTCTGCACCACCATCACCGACGCGGGCGACCTGACCGGCGGCGCCGCCGAGCGGCGGCGCGTGTGGGCGTCCTGCTTCACGAAGGACTACTCCTACATCCACGGCGGCAGCGTCCGGACGTCGACGCAGGCCCGCTACCGGCAGTGGATCACCCACAAGCTGGCGACCTGGCAGGTGCAGTTCGGCAGCGTGGGGTGCGTCGGCTGCGGGCGCTGCATCACTTGGTGCCCGGCGGGCATCGACCTCACGGCCGAGGTCGCGACGCTCCGCGCCGGCGACACCGCGCTCAAGTCGTCGCGCGCGGCGGGTCCGCGCCCGAGCCCCCGGGAGGACTGACCATGCAGACGATCGAGGAACTGCTCCGCGCACACCCCTTCTTCGACGACTTCGACCCGGCGACCGTCGCCCTCCTCGCGGGTTGTGCGACCAGCGTCCGGTTCGCGCCCGGTGAGGTGATCTTCCGTGAGGCCGAGCCGGCCGACGCGTTCTACGTGCTGCAATCGGGCCGCGTCGCCCTCCAGGTGCACCACCCGGCGGGCGGGGCCCTGGTCACGAGCACCGTCGAGCACGACGAGGTGCTCGGCTGGTCGTGGCTGGTGCCCCCCTACCGCTGGACCGCCGACGCGGTCGCCGTGGCCGAGACGAACGCCGTCCGCTTCGCGGCCGGCTGCCTGCGCGGCACGTGCGCGGACGACCCCGCCGTCGGGTACGTGTTCCTGCGCAAGATCGCCCAGGTGCTGGCGCACCGCCTCGCGTCGGCCAATCGCCGGCTGCTCGACCTGTACGGCGGGGGCGACCGCCCATGACCGCCGCCACCGCCCGCGAGACCGTGGGCACCGACCCGATGGTGCCCCGGCTGTTCCGCGTCGTGCACACCCGCCGGGACACCCGGGACACCCACACGCTGGTCCTCGAGCCGACCGACGGGGTCCCGCTGCCGTTCCGGCCGGGGCAGTTCACGATGCTGCACAGCTTCGGCGTCGGGGAGGTGCCGATCTCGATCTCCGGCGACCCGGCGCATCCCGAGGTGCTGGAGCACACGATCCGCAACGTCGGCGCGGTCACGGCGTCCCTCGTGGCCGCCCAGCCGGGCACGATCCTGGGGGTCCGGGGGCCGTTCGGCACGGGCTGGGAGGTCGGCGACGGCAAGGGCGGCGACGTGGTGTTCGTCGCCGGCGGCATCGGGCTGGCCCCGCTGCGGCCCGCGATCCTCGAGGTGATCGCGCAGCGCTCCCGCTACGGGCGGGTGGTGCTGCTGTACGGCAGCCGGACGCCCGAGGACCTCCTGTACGCCGACGACCTGCGGGCGTGGGCCCGTGACGGCGGCGTCCGCGTCGAGACCACGGTCGACAACGGGCCGCCCGGCTGGACCGGCCGCGTCGGCTTCGTCACCGACCTGGTGCCCCGGGCCGGGTTCAACCCGGTCACCGCGTTCGCGCACATCTGCGGCCCGGAGGTGATGATGCGGGCGGTCGCGACGGCGCTGCGCGACCGGGGGGTTTCCGGCACCCGGCTGCGGCTGTCGATGGAGCGCAACATGAAGTGCGGCATCGGCCTGTGCGGCCACTGCCAGTTGCGCGAACTGTTCGTCTGCGTGGACGGCCCGGTCTTCGACCACGACCGGATCGGCCCGCTGCTGTCGAAGTGGGAGCTGTAGCCATGGCCGCCGCGACCAAGCCCAAACTGGCCGTCTGGAAGTTCGCCTCCTGCGACGGCTGCCAGTTGACCCTCCTGAACTGCGAGGACGAACTGCTCGCGATCGCGGACGCCGTCACCATCGCCTACTTCCCCGAGGCCACGCGCGCGGTCGTCGAGGGCCCCTGCGACCTGTCGCTCGTCGAAGGGTCGATCTCGACCCCCGAAGACGCCGAGCGCATCCAGCACATCCGTGAACAGTCGACGCTGCTGGTCACGATCGGGGCGTGCGCGACGGCGGGCGGCATCCAGGCGCTGCGCAACGTGGCGGACGTCGCCGAGTACGCCTCGATCGTCTACGCCCACCCCGAGTACCTGTCGACGCTGGCGACGTCGACGCCGATCCGCACCCACGTCTTCGTGGACGCCGAGCTGCGCGGCTGCCCCATCGACAAGGGCCAGCTCGTCGAGTTGCTGGCGGCCACGCTGGCCGGCCGCGCCCCGCGCATCCCGACCTACAGCGTCTGCGTCCAGTGCAAGGCCCGCGGGGTGACCTGCGTCGCCGTCGCCCACTCCACGCCGTGCCTCGGCCCCGTCACCCAGGCCGGCTGCGGCGCCCTCTGTCCGTCGGTGGCCCGCGGGTGTTACGGCTGCTTCGGCCCGCAGGACAGCGCCAACATGACCGGCATGACCGAGAGGCTCGTTGCGGCCGGGGTGCCCCGCGCCGACGTCGTCCGGCTCTACCGCACCTTCAACGCGCACGCCCCCGCGTTCCGCACCGAGAGCGAACGGCTCGCGGCGTCCGGCCCCCAGGGAGGGAGGCAGCCATGACGGACCACCGCGGCGACGGCAGCCAGGTGCTGCAGGTGGGCGCCCTCGCCCGGGTGGAAGGCGAGGGGGGCATGCGGCTGGAGTTCCGCGACGGCGAGGTGGCCGACGTCCGGCTCAACATCTTCGAGCCGCCCCGGTTCTACGAGGCGTTCCTGCGCGGACGCCGCTTCACCGAGCCGCCCGACATCACGGCCCGCATCTGCGGCATCTGCCCGGTCGCGTACCAGACGGCGGCCTGCTGGGCGCTGGAGAGCATCTGCGGCGTCAAGGTGACCGACGCGATCCACACGATGCGGCGGCTGCTCTACTGCGGGGAGTGGATCGAGAGCCACGCCCTGCACATCCACCTGCTGCACGCCCCCGACTTCCTCGGCTACGACAGCGCCATCGAGATGGCGGCCGACCACCGCGCGGTCGTCGAGCGGGGTCTGCGGCTGAAGAAGGCCGGGAACGACCTGATGACGGCGGTCGGCGGCCGGGCGGTCCACCCGGTCAACGTGCGCGTCGGCGGCTTCTACCGGATGCCGGACGCCGCCGCGCTGCGGGCCCTGAAGCCCACCCTCGAGCAGGCCCTCGAGGACGCCTTCGCGACCATCGCGCTGGTGGCCGGCTTCGACTTCCCCGACTTCGAGCAGCCCTACACGTACCTGGCGCTGCGCGAGCCCGACCGGTACGCCATCGAGTCGGGCAGCGTGGTCACCACGGCCGGAACGGCCTTCCCGGTGGCCGAGTTTGGGCGTCACATCGTCGAGGAGCACGTCGCTCACTCCAACGCCCTGCACGCCAAACTCGACGGCGAGCTCTACGTCGTCGGACCGCTGGCCCGCTACACCCTCAACTTCGCGCAGCTCTCGCCGGCCTGCCGAGACGCCGCCCGCGCGGCCGGTCTCGGCGAGACCTGCCGCAACCCGTTCCGGTCGATCGTCGTGCGGGCCGTCGAGTTGGCGTACGCCGTGGAGGAGGCCCTGCGCATCATCGACGCCTGGACCGACGGCGCCGCCCCCGCGGTGCCCGTCCGGCCGCGCGCCGGCGAGGGCTGCGGCGCCAGCGAGGCGCCGCGTGGCACGATCTTCCACCGCTACGTGCTGGACGCCGACGGACTCATCACCGACGCCCAGATCGTGCCGCCCACCTCGCAGAACCAGCCGAGCGTGGAGGCCGACCTCTGGACCGCCGCCCGCGCCTGGGCCGACCTCGACGACCGCACCCTGACCCTCCGCTGCGAGCAGACGATCCGCAACTACGACCCCTGCATCTCGTGCGCCACCCACTTCCTCGACCTGGAGATCGTGCGGTCGTGACCGCGGCGGCCCGCGCGCTCGTCGTCGGGATCGGCAGCCCGGACGCCGGCGACGACGCCGTGGGCCTCCTGGTCGCGGAGGCCGTCGCCCGGTTCGGCCTCCCCGACGTCGAGGTGCTGACCCACGAAGATCCCACCGACCTCACCCTGCTCTGGCAAGGGCGGTCGCGGGCCGTCGTCGTGGACGCTGTCCGCTCCGGCGCCCCGGCCGGCACCGTCGTGACGGTAGATGCGCTCACGCAGCCCCTGCCCGGCGGCCGCAGCTCGGGAACCCACGATTTCGGGCTGGCGTCCGCGATCGCCCTCTCCCGGGCCCTGGGCACCCTGCCCGGGCGGCTGACTGTCGTCGGCGTCGAGGGGGTGGCCTTCGCGCCCGGGGATCCCGTGAGCCCCGCGGTCGCCGCCGCGATCGGGAGGGCGGCCGCCGTCGTGCGGGAGATCCTCGACAAGCCATCTCATGATCCGGCCTGGTAAGGCGCCCGCGTCCAGCGCTCCGGTTCGCTCGCCCGGCCGCGGCGTACCGGTCGGCGTCAGCCCTGGGTGGCGCGCGTCCAGAGTTCGCGGGCGGCGTCCTGCAGTTGGGCGAAGCCGACCGCGTTGAGGTAGCCGCGGGCCATCAGGGCGCGGTCGACGGACGCCACGGCGTCCAGGTAGGCGGTCAGCGTCGGCCACGACGTCAGGACCCGCTCGGCGGGGAACAGTGCCAGCGAGCCGAGGGTGCCGCCCGTCGGGGAGCCGATGAAGGTGGCCACCGGGTGCTCGATCAGGCCGTACCGCAGGCCGCCGGTGACGTTGCCGTCGGCGTCCCGGACCAGCTCGCCGGCGGCGTCCACCTCGAAGAAGACCGAGTCGGCGGCGGGCGTCCCGGTCGTCGCCCAGGCGACCACGGCGTCCAGCGCCGCGGTGACGGCCGGTTGGAGCGGGAAGATGTTGCCCGCCGCCACCTGCTCGGGGGTCATCACCCGCGGCTTGCGGCCCGCACGGACGACCTCGGTGTTGCTGGGCATGACGGGCGTGGTGACCTCGGTGTGCCCGGTGCCCGCGACGCACCAGTGGCGGCGCAGCGGGCCGTCGGCGAGGCCCGGTTGGGCCACGTTGTGGACGCCGGCGGCGCGGTACATGGTCACGTCGCCCTCACAGGTGATCGTCAGCGTCGGCACGGACACGGGCGCGGCCTGGTCCCGCGGGACGACGGCGTAGAGCCCGTTGGCCTGCACCGGCTCCTGGCGCAGCGGCCGCTCGATGATCGAGCCGACGCTGCAGACGAAGCCGTCCCACAAGCCGGGCAGGGCGCCGTGGAAGTGGCGCAGCCAGGTGTTGAGGTACTGCCCCGACTGCGACTGGCCCAGCAGCACCAGGCAGCGGGGTGCGATCCCGCCCAGCACCGGGGCCCCCGCCGGGTCGCGCAGGAGGCGTCCGGCCTGGGTGATGATGTCCCAGACGATGCCCTCCTCGCAGCCCTCGACGACGCCGTACGGGTTGGCGTCGGGGCCGACGGGCTCGTGCGGGTGGGCCGGATCGAGGTCCCACGACAGCGGCGCGTACCGCACCGGATCGAAGATCTTCAGCGCGTCGATCGTCACCGGCCGGGCGCTGAACCCCACGTAGGTGTGCCGCTGGTCGAGGTAGTAGTCCCAGCCGCGGCGCCACATGCCCTCGGCGTCGTACCCGTTGCTCGGGTTGAGGATTTCAACGAACACCACCCCGGACGCCGACGTGCCCTGTGCGGGTCGCCGCACGATCAGGCGATTGGTGTACGGGACCACCTGCTGCACCGACAGGTCGTCGGCGTACACCGCCGACCGTCCGGAGACGAAGAACTCCTCCTCGACGAACCCGAACCGGGCCAGGTCGAGGGGCTCGTCGTAGGTCGACGTCGAGTTGAACTGGTGGCTGTCCGGGGTGCTGGGGATGGGGCCGGTCAGCGTGGGGACCAGCGCTCGCGTGTCGGTCATGGTGGCGTCCTCTCGGTGATGGCGGCGGCCGGGTTCGAGGTCACTCTGTCAGGTCGGCACGGGTGGCGGGGCGCCCGGGCCGTCAGCCCCGGGGAACCTCCGCCTCCAGGCGGGCGAGGACCTCGTCGAGGCGCGCCGCGTCGTATCCCTTGGCCACGATGTTGGTGCCCCGGACGCCTTCGGCGGCGAAAGGGTAGGAGCCCAGCTGCACGTCGGGGTACTCGGCCGCCAGGGCGGTGAGAGGGGCCGCGATCAGGCCCTCGGGCACATCGAACCGGACCTCGCGGACCAGCCGCGGCAGGCCGTGGGGCAGCCCGGGCAGGAGGGCGGCGACCATCTCGCGGAAGATCGCCGGGACGCCGGCCATGACGTGGACGTTCGCCATGCTGAAGCCGGGGGCCCCGGACACGATGTTCTCGATCAGCCTCGCCCCCTCCGGGATGCGCGCCATCCGCAGCTGCGCCTCGTTCGGCACGATCCCCCGGCGCGCGTAGGTGTCGAGCAGGATCGCCCGGGCGTCCTCGCGGATTCCGATCGGGACGCCGAAGGCGGCGGCGACGGCGTCCGCGGTGATGTCGTCGTGCGTGGGGCCGATGCCGCCGGAGGTGAACACCTGGTCGTACCGGACGCGGAGGGCATCGAGTGCCGCCACGATGGCGTCCTGATCGTCGGCGACGATGCGGATCTCCCGCAGGTCGATCCCGACGCGAGCGAGCTCGCCGGCCAGGTGGTGCGCGTTCGCGTCGCGCGTGCGCCCCGAGAGAATCTCGTCGCCGATGATGAGGATCGCGGCGGTGGGGTTGCTCATGGGCCGCAGCCTAGCCGCAGGCCTCGCCGGCGATCAGGGGGCAACGGTGCGACCCCTCGCCGGCCGGGCCGGGGGTGGCGCGTCTGGGAGTCGGGAGCTCCTGACTCACAACCGGTCAGCCAAACCCCCCCAGGGCCCCGCTGTCGCGGACATTCTCCTGTGAGGCATGCGTCGGCCGATCCGGACCTCTTAGCTGAGTCAAGTCGGCGATTTGAGCGGCACGCGGAGGAAGCGATAGAGTGACGCCTCGTCGCAGTACCGTCGACAAGCGGGCCTATAGCTCAGTCGGTTAGAGCGCTGCCCTGATAAGGCAGAGGTCACTGGTTCAAGTCCAGTTAGGCCCACCACGAAAACCCTCGTCCCACTAGGGGCGGGGGTTTTCTCATGCCTAAACGGGGTAACTTCAGGGTAACTTCGTCGGCCCGCGCTGCCGCCGTCGGCCACCCCTCCCCCACCAGTTTCTGGCTGCCTGTCCGTAGACCGCTCCTTCGATCGCTTCTGGATAGCGAGGGCTTCTGGAAGGGCGTGACGGGATGGACGGTCCGGTGGGGTTGGGTCGGGCGTTGGGGTTCGTGCGGTGTGCGACCCGCGCGTTCGTGGCGGAGGCGGACGCCTCAGGTGAGGCGCTGTTCCTGGCC